>CAJXLH010000352.1 GCA_913055925.1 uncultured Maritalea sp.
AAATCCTCGGCGCAGGTACCGACCCAGAGAATGACTACCGGGTTTCCATCGCCGCTCAAAAACAAGTGAAATGAGAACGACCATGATCAAGAAAACGATGAAAGCCCTATATTACGAACGCTTTGGCGGCCCAGAGGTTTTGCAAATCCGCGACCTGCCGGTTCCCGAACCAAAGGACAATGAGGTCCTTATCAAAGTTGAAGTGACCCATTACTGCAATGGCGATCAACTCGCCCGCATCGGCAATTCACCTTGGCCATTGATGCGCCCTGCCGCAAAACTGATGATGGGCATCTTCAAACCGCGCCAAAAAGTGCTTGGCGGAGAGTTTTCGGGCGTGGTCGAACGGGTTGGCAAGGACGTCACGAAATACAAATCTGGTGACCGTGTATTTGGTTTTACCGACATGCAATTTGGTGCCCATGCAGAATTTGTCTGCCTGCCCGAAAAAGCACCAATTAGTATCTTGCCCGATGAAGTCTCTTTCGAAGACGGCGCGGCCATTGGCGGTTCAAACGCCCAAACCGCAATGCACTTCATCAATGTAGCTGACATCAAGCCTGGACAAAAAATCTTGATCAACGGCGCATCAGGCGGCATCGGACGCGTAGCACTGCAACTTGCAAAGCACCTTGGCGCGCACGTCACGGGCACATGTTCGGAACAAAACAAGCAACTGGTTTTGGATCTTGGCGCAGATGCGGTGATTGATTATCGCGTCACGGATTTCACCACCAAAGGCGAAAAATATGACGTGATCATTGATTGTGCTGGTTTCTTGCCATGGCGCAAAGTGGAGCCCGTCCTCACGCCAACTGGCAAGCACATGCTCGCCATGTTCCATATCTCGCACTTGCTGCAGCAGCGCAAAACCAAAGGTAAAGGCGGCAAAGAACAATTGTGCGTACTCGCACCGGCGAAACCGGAAAACCTAAAGCGCATTGGCGAGTTGCTGGCGGAGGGTGCCCTGAAGCCGATTATCTCAAAGCGCTTCTCATTTGACGGGGTGATTGAAGCCGCAAAGCTTTATGACACCAACACCCAAAAAGGCTGCATCATTGTGAAGCCTCATGAATGGAACGGCAAATGAGTGTCGACAACATTATCAATTTCACAATCAACATAGCGCGGGCTCACCTCGCGCTATGGGAGAAATTTTCACAACTAAAAAGCGTGATTTCACGTCACAAGGGGAACTAAAATGTCACAAAGCTTCAAAGATAATCCACGTCCGCTCAGCCTTGTTGCAGGGCTATGCTTCGTCGTTTTGCTCGTTGCGGGACCAGTTGGCCTGCTCATCGTACCAGAACAAATCTATGTCGCTGGCGATCCCGCGCAAACAGCGTTGAACATTCAAGAAAATCTTGGCCTTTTCCATATTGGCATCACCGCGCAAATTCTCATTGTGCTAACCGAAATCATCCTCACCGCTGCGCTATACGTTTTGCTCAAACCATCCAGCAAACCAATCGCGATGATGGCCGCCTTTGCGCGCTTAACCATGACAGCGGTGATGGCCGTAAACTTGATGCCACTAATGGAAATGGCGCACCTAGCGCTAACGCCAGTCACGGGCATGGAAGACGCACAGCGTTTTGCTATGGTTGACCTTGCCTATCAACAACATCTTGCCGGTACGATTGTTTGGCAATTCACTTTTGTCGCACATCTCTTGCTGTTGGGCATGGTGGTTTTGCGTTCAACCTATCTGCCAAGGTTCCTCGGGTTTGCGCTCATTCTGGGTAGCCCAAGCTATTTGCTCGACGGATTTGGCCAATTGCTTTCGTTGGGTGAAATCGCGCCATACGCAATGGCCGTCAACATATTCCTCGGCATCGCCACCATCGGTGAAGTTGGCCTAGGGCTGTGGCTCTTGATCAAAGGCGTCAACAAAGACAAATGGCGGGCAAAGCTCGCCGCTTAAAACAACAAAGCCCGCCAAACTTGGCGGGCTTTTTTACTACGTAACTTCAATCGCAACCTTGCCGCGTGCGCGCATGGTCTCGACATACTCAACTGCAATCGGCGTTTCATTTAAAGGATATGTCCGGTCAATCAGCGACCGGACCGTGCCTTTTTCTAAGAGCTCGCCAAGGGTCTTAAGGTCTTCGCTATTCACCTCGGCCACTTTCATCACGAATTCCTTGCCGCTATCTGAAAAGATCCAGCGCCCAAACAAGCCGCCTAACAGCATGTTTTTGAAGTTAAAGCCGACCAGTACCCATTTGGATCGCGGTGCCATTGCTTTTTTGATGTCTTTGATCGAGCGGTTCGCCGCCGTGTCGATGATCACGTCATAGGTGTTGGCGCGCTCGGCGAAGTCTTGTTTTTGATAGTCGATCACATGTTCTGCGCCAAGCTCGCGCACCAGTTCGACATTTCGCCCGCTGCACACCGCGGTCACTTCTGCGCCCCAATATTTGGCAATCTGCACGGCATAAGCGCCCACACCGCCCGAAGCGCCATTGATCAAAACGGACTGGCCTTTTTTCACCTGCGCCCAATCGCGCACCGCCTGTAAGGCGGTCAGGCCTGCAATCCCCACCACCCCAGCGTCGAGGTGAGATACAGTTTCCGGCTTTGCCGTAATCTTATCGAGCGGCGCGATCGCATATTCAGCCCAGCATCCACTTTCGAGTTCGCCGAACACTTCATCGCCGATTTGATATTCGGTGACGCCCTCGCCTACCGCCGCGATAGTGCCCGAAACATCGGCGCCCAACACGGTGTGTTTTGGTTTTGGAAATCCGCTGCCCGCGAAACGGATAAAAAACGGCGAGCCGCGCAAAAAATGCC
>CAJXLH010000353.1 GCA_913055925.1 uncultured Maritalea sp.
CCAGGCCGTTGACGTCGAAGACATAGCACTGGAACTGCGCCGCGGTGGCGCGGGCTTCCTCCTCCATCGCCTGCATGAGCTGGCGCTTCGCTTCGTCCGCGCTCAGCCCCGCCAGTGACTCCAGGCGCTGCTGGACGTCGACGACCTTGCGAGCGAGTTCTTCCTCGCGCCCGCCGAGATTGTCGTACATGAAAAGCCCAAGCCTAATGAGCCAATCCGGGCGTTGTCCCTTCGTCCATGGCATGACGGTCGATAGCAGTTTCGAAGTTGGCGTTTGGCTCTCGAAACGCATATCCGGGTGGTACGGCAACACAAATCGCATCGGCCACGAGATATGTGGCATGGCCGCCAACAAGTTTTCCCGTTCAACCAGCGCTTCGCGCACCAGGCGCACCTCAAAATATTCAAGGTAGCGCAGGCCGCCATGAAAGAGTTTGGTTGAGGCAGAAGAAGTTGCGGACGCCAAGTCATTCATTTCTGCCAAGGCAACGGACAGGCCGCGACCGGCCGCGTCTCGAGCAATGCCGCAACCATTGATGCCGCCGCCGATGATGAAAATGTCGTAGATTTTGTCGGATGGATTATTTGTCATCTGGTGAACTCGTTACAACCAATTGTGTGCCGCTTGCGACGGCAAGTTTGTGAAATGCATTTGACGGGCGCGCATTTGTGACGACGAAGTCGAGGTCTGTGATCGACGTGATGCGGACTGGGGCGCCAACTTCAAATTTAGCACTGTCGATCACCAAGATTTTGGTGCGGGCATTTTTGAGAATGGCGCGTGCCACTGCGACTTCTCGTGCGTCAAAGTCCAAAACATCGCCATCATCATCGATGGCGGATGCGCCGATAACCGCAAAGTCAGCTTTGTATCTGGCGATATGTTCAACGGCTTCTTCGCCGATAATGGCGCCATCGCTTTGGCGGACTGTACCGCCAACTTGAACCAGCGTATTCAGCTTTGTTTCGCGAAAGATCTGCAGAATGTTGGTGTTGTTGGTGATAACCGACAGGTTCTTATGCTTAGTCAGTGAACTTGCAACTTGTTCGGTCGTCGTGCCGATATTGAGCATAACAGATGCACCGTTTGGAATGAGTGCGGCTGCGGCTGCGGCGATTTCGCTTTTCGCGCCGATATTGTTCATTCGCCGCGCGTCATAGTTTTGAGAAACATTTGTGGTCAGACGACGCGCACCACCATGCATTCTGGTTGCCAAACCGCGCTGGCAAAGTGTCGCCAGATCTCGGCGTACGGTTTGCTCGGTTACGTCAAATTGTTGCGCAAGATCGAGCACCTCAACGGTGCCGTTCTTGTTTATTTGATCCAGAATTTCATCAAGTCGAGTCGTCATTGTATGGGTTTCTCGCGTTCGAAATGATGTTTAGCATGTTCAAACGAACATGAAAATAGTTCATATGAACATTTTGACGTGTGAAAATCTGTTTGGCGTCTTTAATGAGAATTACGCGAGAAGGGCGGCGGTGGATTTCAATGTGCGTTCAAATGCGCGCAGAACATAGGTTTTATCGCTGTTGGGCATAAAGCTCACCGAAACATCAAAGTTTGGTAGTCCTTGAACTTCAGCGATTTCAACATCGTCGCTGGAATTGGCGCGGGCTGAGAATACGTCCACAATCGCCATCCCCATGCCCTCGCGGACCATTGAGATCGCGGTGTGGTAGGTTTCTGTTGCCATAAGCGGGCTGGCGGTCAAGTTTGCTTTTTCTTTTGCTTGTTCCAAAAGCTGCCCAAGTGGTCCACTGGCAGGGATAGAGATGAAATCATCCCTTGTGACCAACGATATATCCGCATTGTCTTTTACATCGGTATTGTTCCGATGGTGGGTGAGAACAAAGCGGCCGGTGCCGACTTTTACGGTGCGCATGCCGGGGAACTCACCGCCATAAAAGGACAAGGCAATATCGATGTCTTGTCGAATGAGCGCCTCGCGCATTGCATCAAACCGCATAACGTGAGTGGACATGCCGATGTGAGGGAACGTTTGGCGCAATGCGGAAAGAGCTTTTGGCAAAAGCTGGAAGGATAGTGCCGGCACAACGCCAATTTTCAGGGACAGGCCGAGGCCGTCATTCAGATTTTCACAAATCTGAGAAACGCGATCAACCTGCTGCATTAGATTATCCGTGTGGGAGAATAAGAGCTTTGCCTCATGGCTAGGCACAATGCGTTTGCCTTGCCTGTGGAAAAGTTCGAAGCCCAATTGGTCTTCAGCGTGACGCAATGCGTTGCTGACGGCAGGTTGTGAAATGTTGAGGGCGCGCGCGGCAGCGCTGATGGAGCCTTCAACCATAATGGTATGGAACACTTCTATATGGCGTAAACGCATTTCATCCCCTCAAATTAGTTACATTCTTTATAATCAGAAGTTATATTATGACAATGAAATATTATTTACTAATTGGTTAGAAATTGCATACGGTCGTTGAATTGGGAGGACAATTGTCTTTTTGTACCGGCAGTTTGGATGCAAAATTGGACATCTGAAGAGAAATGAGTGTTTCGACTGCTGCTGAAGCATTTAATTCAACAATCCCAAAAATTGTAATGATTGTCCGACTTTTCGGGCTGAGTTGAGCGATCTTGGTATGAGCTTTGGCAAAGCGCCAAAATTGATTGTAGTTGGGGGCGGCATAATTGGTATGTCGACCGCGCTGGCTTTCGCTGAGCGAGGCTATGCCGTGACTATTCTCGACAAGAGTTCGGCGCCCGCCCAAGGGACAAGCAATCGCAATGGTGCTCAATTAA
>CAJXLH010000354.1 GCA_913055925.1 uncultured Maritalea sp.
GATTCTACGTAAGTGATTTTTGCCATTTTAATTTTCCTATTGCGACCTGAGCGGACTATATAAAGCCCTTCTCCGATCGCTGCAAGGCGACAATTTTTGCAAAATGTCTCAGGCTATTTGGCCAAAAAGCGTCCTATACAATTGAGCGTATCTGTGACGCACAGTCTTAGATTTTCAATGTCACCCGGGTCCGGCGCATCTCCATCTAACATCGGCGCTTCCACGCTTTTGGCAATTTGGGCGAGCCTTTCAGCGCCAACACCAAGCGAAGCACCTTTTAGGGTGTGCACTCGCACTTTCAGTTCGTCAATTGCTGCATCGGATTGCAATGCTTGAGCATGAATTTTGAGTTGCGTGGCGAACAACTGCAAAATTTCAACTTTCAGCTTTGTATTTCCCATCGTTTGCCGATTCAGAAATGCCACGTCAAAAAAGCCTTCAAGCACATGCTCATTTTGCGCATCTTTTTGCTTTTCAACAGGTAATTTGGCGTTGCTCATATTTTGCGGCTCCGATAGCTCGAAACCCGAAAATACGGCCAAAAGACTAAATCGCTGTTAAGTCCAAATGCGGCAAAATTTAGGACAGTCTATTTGACTTATTAACGATTTTTTAAGAAAAATATCTACCCGCAATCGAAAAGGTGTATAAAGTTGTGATACCAACGTTCGGCGGCGTTGGGGTTATGGCCAAAGTGCATTGTTTTTAATGCGTTTTTAAGTTCCGGGGGACGCTCCGGGCGTGTCTAATATGACATGATTGCCTGAGCTCTACTTCGCCGTATGCTGGGACTAAAGCGGACGCAAAGGTTGTATTGAGTATGGCAAAGAATAAGGGCTCTTCCCAAAAGGATCCGGCATCACTGGCGTTTTCTGCCGTTGAAAACGCGCTTGAAAAACCGGCGAGCCAGGAAACAAAATCAAAACCTGCTCAAAAAACACCCGCTGCTGCACCCGCATCGCGCACACGTTCGGCTGAGCGAATCGCGCGCCGCGCTGCCGGTATCGCGAACGACGACCGTTCAAGCGCAGCTGGCATTTTGTATTCGCTCCAAAGCAAACCTTCTTCAACGCCTTATTGGTTGGCCGCCGCAGCCTCCCTTGTTTGGGCGATCATCATTGGTGGATTGGGCTTTTTCCGTTTTGGTGGCGCACTTGCCGATGCAGATCAGCTCAACACAACGCTACAATCAACTGAGTTTGTTGCTTACGCAGCGCTACTGATCATCCCGATCTTTGTGTTCTTTGCGATTGCCCTTATGGCGCGTCGCGCTGCCGATTTGCGTTTGGCCGCATCGTCAATGACACAAGCCGCGGTGCGTTTGACCGAACCCGAATCTACAGCCTCACAACAAATTAAAACGGTGGGCCAAGCCGTACGCCGCGAAGTGAACGCGATTGGTGACGGACTAGAACGCGCCCTTTCCCGCGCTAGCGAACTCGAAGTGATGGTTCATAACGAAGTGAACTCACTCGAACGCACTTATGCTGACAACGAATTGCGCATGCGCGCGCTAATCGAAGAGCTCGCCAATCAGCGCAAAGCGGTGGTGACCAATTCTGAACGGGTACGAGAAGCTGTTTCTGATGTGCATTCCGGCTTTGCATCACAGCTCGAAACTGTGGGCAACGACTTCGTTTCGAAAATGAAGAATGTCGGCGAAAGCATCACCACAACAATTGATGGTCAGTCACGCGACATCACCGACGCGGTGCAATCTGCAGGTCAACAGATCGACAATGCGCTAGCAGATCGCGGCCAAAGCTTGGACGAAACGATCCGCAATCGCCAGACCGATCTTGTGGCTGCGCTTGAAGACAGCACAGACCGCCTGAACATTGTTGTTGATGAGCGCACAGCTGACCTCGCGTCGAAGATCGCCAATAAAACTGGTGAGTTTGATAGCGTATTGTCAGGCCGCACCCAGCAGCTTGAAGCGTCATTTGACGAGCGTACATCTGCGCTAGATGATGTTATCTCAGGCCGCAGCGCAGCGCTGAACACCATGTTGTCTGATAAAACCGAAAACTACGGTGCCTTGGTGAACGAGCGCATGAGCGCTTTGTCTGAATTGCTTGACGGCAATACAGCTTCATTCACAGGGCTGTTCAATGACAAAACAAACTTGCTCGTTTCCGCTCTTAATGAAGGCGCGAGCCAGTTTGACAACAAAGTTGATGAGCGCATTGTCGCGCTGACAAATAGCTTTGAAAATGGCACAGCCGCAATTGCTGCAACTGTTGATGCGGAGAGCGCGAAGCTTTCAAACATCCTCAAAGCAACGGGCGAGTCTGTGCTGGTGGATATGAGCCTGCGCGGCGAAGAAATCTCTGCTGAGATGGATGCAGTTGGCAACAAGCTGGCCGACAGCGTTATGCGCAATGCCACTCAGGCGCAAAACAGCCTCACCGCATTTGGTGCTCGCTTTGATGAAACCATGGCGATCCAAACCAACAATTTGGAAAGCGCAATGCAATCAGCATTGTTGCAAATTGGTGGTGCTTTGGATGAGCGTACAGATGAAGCACGCACGATCCTTCAGGTAGCTGGTGACAGCACCGTCGCGCAAATCACCTCTCGCGTTGACGAAGTAGCAGTTATTCTTGATAGCCGCCTGAAATCTATGGATGAGATTGTTGTCCAAAAAGGTGATCGCTTGATCGAAACCATCGATAACAATTCGCGTCAATTTACAGAAACGGCAGCGGGCCTCGAGAACACGCTTGTTGAGCAAACATCTAAGTTCGATGCGAACATGCAAGGTA
>CAJXLH010000355.1 GCA_913055925.1 uncultured Maritalea sp.
AACGGGATCCAGGAATATCCCTTCGTGAGACGCCATCAGTTCAATTGCCGCGTTGGCTTTGTCGTTTGGAATTCCGTAAGACGGTCCGCCGGTGCCCTGCAGCACAAACACATCGTCTTCGTTTCGTGTTTCGCCGACATTGAGCAATTCCAAAACTTCGTCGACAATACTTTGAACCTTCGCTTTGATCGGTTCTGGATCGTCCTCATTGTCAACGCCAATGATTGGGAAAGGTCGACCTGCCGCGATGGTGCCGGCAACCAAGCCGGAATGAGTGCCGCCACTCGAGGTACACATATAAAGTGCCTTCGGATTGACGCCCTGACCATCGATTTGAGCCAGCACTTCATTGAACGTCAAAACGTGACCAAGCGCACCGGTGGCATTCGAACCACCAAGCGGGATGAAATATGGCGTCTTACCGTCTGAGCGCAGCTTTTTAAGCAGGGCATCGCAGGTTTCATCTCGATCAACAGAACCGGGATAAACATGCACATGCGCGCCCAGAACATGATCAAGCGTTACATTTCCTGCACGCCGATAAGCATCTTCGGACCAATCAACTTTGTCGATGAGTGCCAAATGGCATTCAAAGCCAAGCTTTGCCGCCGCAGCAGCGGTTTGTCGGCAATGGTTTGATTGCATACCGCCAGTTGTGACGACACAATCGGCACCCGCCGACTTAGCCTCGGCCATCAAAAATTCAAGTTTGCGGGTCTTGTTGCCACCGCCCGCAAGACCCGTGCAATCGTCACGCTTTATATAGATTGTCGGACCACCAAGGGCCTTACTAACCCGATCCAATCGCTCAAGCGGCGTTGGAGCGTGCGCAAGCCGCGCACGCGGAAAGCTGTTCAATTTCTCAAGAACGGCTGATGGGATTTGCGAGGCCATTAGGTTAGCCCCGCCACAAACGCTTCAAAGCGATCACATGCCTTATCGATATTTTCCATCGATACAGCATACGAAATGCGGAAATGCGGGGATACGCCGTAGGCTGCACCATGTACCGTAGCCACATCTTGCTCTTCCAAAAGCGCCATTACGACGTCTTCGTCATTGTTGAGTTTGCGCCCACCTGCAGTGGTTTTGCCCAACAGGCCTTCGCAGGACGGATATACGTAAAACGCGCCATCAGGTGTTAGGCATTCCAAACCGTCAATCTTGTTCAATCGAGCAACCAAATGATCGCGGCGTTCGATAAAGGCCTTTCGCCAATCGTCCAAGAATGTCTGATCGCCATTGAGCGCTTCAACTGACGCCCATTGCGCAATAGAACAAGGGTTTGATGTGGATTGGCCTTGCAACTTGCGCATGGCTTTAATCAACCATTCTGGCCCGGTGCAATAACCGATCCGCCAGCCCGTCATCGAATAGGCTTTGGAAACACCGTTCATCGTCAAAACGCGGTCCGCCAGATCAGGGGCGATTTGCGCCATCGTATAGAATGTCTTGCCATACGTAAGGTGTTCGTAGATGTCGTCCATCAAAATCAGGACATTCGGATGCTTGCGTAGCACATCGGCCAACGCCTCAAGCTCTTCTTTGTTATAAACCGCACCTGAAGGGTTGCTTGGCGAGTTGAGCAGCAGCCACTTGGTGTTGGCGTTGATGGATTGTTCGAGCTGCGCTGGTGTGATTTTAAATTCAGTCTCAGCGCTCGTTTCTAAAATGATTGGTGTTGCACCTGTCAGGCGAACCATTTCCGGATAAGACACCCAAAACGGTGCTGGGATAACAGCCTCATCACCCGGGTTAAGTGAAGCTACTAGCGCATTATAAATGATCTGTTTGCCGCCTGTGGCAACAAAGCAATTTGATGGATCGACATCCAAGTCATTCTCACGTTTGAACTTATCCGCAATCGCTTTCTTAAGTTCGGGAACCCCATCTACAGCGGTGTATTTGGTCTTGCCCGCATCAAGCGCGCGCTTGGCGGCTTCCTTAATATGATCAGGCGTATCAAAATCCGGTTCCCCGGCGCTCATCGGGATAATGTCAACGCCGGCGGCCTTCTTCTCAAGAGCAATCGCAGAAATATTCATGCTCGCAGAGGGCTTCACGCGCGCTAGCGCATCAGAAATCATATTCATGGGTAAGTTCTTTGTTTGGTTGGTACATTGTGGATCAAATCAACAAACGAAAGAGATGGCAACACCCATTTTGATGAAAATGCTTGCCACAAACTTGCCCCAAAATTGAACCCAAATTTTCAAATTCCGATCCAAATCTCACCGCAACTTGTCGGCATTCTCATCATCAACAACAGCGCAATAAGCGGAACAAAGCAATGAAATCGCCAAACAAAACAGCAAAAACGCTCGCAAAAATCACCGCCCTTTTGGGTGTGCTCTTCGCGTTTTTATTGGTTGTCAGCCCAGCATTTGCCGGCGTTGAAATCAATCAAGACCAAAGCGTTTTATATGGTGCATCCGCCGCAATTGCTTTTGCTTCGGTCACGTTTTTCGAGATATGGCGCCGCATTGCCAACCAGCGCCAGCTTGAAAGCTTTGTGCAGAACATCCGCACGAAATAGCCAGTTGAACTGACCTCCATACTCCACTTCTCAACCCCAACTGAGAAGCAAAGCACCCCCGAACCAACTGACCGATGCCCCACCAGCATCGGTCTTTTTTTGTTTCGCATGAGATACATTGCCACAAATGTTGCACGACTGTCCGGCACTAATCGGCGGGGGTTCGGGGGAAGCGAACGTAGTGAGCGACGGCCGAAATGCAAAATGGCAGGGGTTCC
>CAJXLH010000356.1 GCA_913055925.1 uncultured Maritalea sp.
CTAGCCTTCCACTTGTGCTTTCTGCGTGGCAGCGCGCGCAGGAAAACGGCGAACCTTTTGATCGGTACGTCACAGCGGTGGCCGAACAGCTCGACGGTTTCACGGCAAACGAAATGCTTGTTGGTGACGCAACTTATGGCGTGGCCACGACCGCGCAACTCCGCGATCAGTTTGACATACTGGTGCCGCTATTGCTCGAAAACCTGAACGCGGCAGATGAGAACCAACAATGGTATGACAAAATTCTGGGGCAAGTGCGCACCGCTGTCGGCCTGCGTTCACTTGATCAAACCGGCGACGCGCCAGAAGCGATTATCGCTCGACTTGAGGCTGCACTTGAAAACAATCAGCTGGCCAAAGCACAAACTGAGTTCGAAGCACTGCCCGAGGACATGCAGCAAAAAGCACGTGAATTTGCTGTAGCGCTTTTTGCAACTGTACGCGCCGAAAAAGCGTTGGCCGAAGCGCAAAATCTTGCCATTGAGATGGCCACCAAATCCGAAGGAGCCAGCCAATGATCCGCATGTTTTTGGTCATTGCGATCTCACTTGGCCTTGCACTTGGCGCGAGCTGGATCATCAGTGTTCCTGGCGACGTTAATATCCAAGCCTTTGGCTATGAACTGCGCCCGGGTCTTGGTTTTACCATATTTGCGCTGATCATTTTGATGATCCTAACCATATTTGTTTGGGCGATTATCCGTCGAATTTTGGGTATTCCTGCACTTTTTTCGCGCGCGGCAGCCAATCGCAAACACAATCGCGGCGTGGATGCATTGTCCAACGCCATTATCGCTATGCAAACTGGCGATCCGCAAAAAGCCAAACAGCTTGCGCGCGAAGCGCGCGTGAAGTTGGGTGATAATTCTGCCGCTCAACTGCTTGAGGCGCAAGCAAGTGTAAAATTGGGCAATTGGCAAGATGCGCGCGAGCAATATCGTGAAATGATGGAGGATCCAGAAACAGCTGTTGCTGCGCTTACTGGTCTCTTCGATCAAGCCAAACAACAGGGGCGCGAAGATGCGGCATTGAAGTTTGCGCAAAAAGCCGTTTCGATGGCACCAAAACTTGAATGGGCCAACACAGCCGTTTTTGACGATCTAACAAAAAACGAACTTTACGACGAAGCGTTAGAGCATCTCATCAACCAACCAAAATCACGGGAAAATCGGGAAGCGACAAAACGCACCGATGTTGTTCTGCGCGCGGCAATTGCCAAGCAAGTTGAGGAAAGCAATCCTGACAAGGCTGTGCAATATGCCAGTGACGCCCTCAAGCGCATACCTGATTTTGCGCCAGCTGCGCTTATTGCGGCGCGTGTGCACATCAATAAAGGTGATACGCGCAAGGCGTCAGGATTATTGCGGCGCGTTTGGCGGGCAAATCCGCATCCCGACCTTGCAACACTCTATGCAAACGCCCAACCCGGCGCTTCCGCAGTAGAACGGCTAAAGCGCACCAAAAGCTTGGTGAACGAAACCAGCAACAATCTGGACGCGCAGATTGTCTTGGCCCGCGCTGCAATTGACGCCCATGAGTGGGATTTAGCCCGCGCATCCCTACACGAATATGTCGATAAAGAGCCGACACAAGCGGTATGTGCTTTGATGGCAAAAATCGAACAAGGTCAAACGGGTGATCAAGGCAAAGCGCGCGCTTGGCTTTCACGTGCACTTACCGCAAAACCAGATAATTGTTGGATTGCTGACGGCATCACGTCCGATGAGTGGGAACCCATCTCGCCGCTGACTGGAAAGCTTGATGCTTTTGAATGGAAAGCACCGCAACGCACGCCAGCCAAATCAACCCATCAAGCCAAACCAGAGGCTGAACCTGCGGCAAAGGCATCAGACGAAGCGCCGATTGAGCAGGAGATAAAACAAATCGAAAAAGCGGACAGCTAAGTAAAATCCTTCTGGCAGGTCGCACTGCGACCTGCTAGTTTTGGCATGTTCTTTTATCTCTTTTGATTTGCCATGCGCTTTTATCCTTTGTTCTTGGGCACATTCTTCTTTTGTTGCCTTCTGGTCACCGTCCCGATTTTTTACGACTATGTGGTCGTGCGCCAAATTTTTGAGCGCGAGTGCGGCCGCCCCGTCGAAGAATACTTGTGCCTCAAAGACCGGAAAGAAAGCGCGGCTGACTGCACGAAACAGAACACCGATTTCCAAGGCGCTGAAGCAGAACTGCTCAAGCTCTTCGCTTTTTCGCCGCCCATCGTGCGCAAGGCCACCTGCGGCCTAAACCAAATCAATGTTATCCGATATTTGAGTGACAAGCCCGGCAAGCTCGCCCACCGCACTGGAGAAATCGATGTCTCTTGGAGCATCTTGAAAGATTGGGACTTCATGTTTGCCGATCGCGCACTCTGGGCACACACCGGCTACAAATTCAAAGACATCTACAAGAAATACAAAGACCGCCGCGATATGTGGATTACCTATGAACGGATTGAAGACACTGATGGTCTTTACAATCTGGGCTTCGCGGCGGCTTACTATCATGAAATTGCGAAAGAAATCGCCGACCTTTACCTACCAAAAGGCGTCGCGCACTGTAGCGCGAAAAAGGAGTTTCCGCCGGAGTGCACCAGCCCTGCCATGTTGGCACAAGGCGGCAGTCATTTGGACTTTGACCAAGACGATCCGCGCCAGTTGTTTGTTTTGCCAATAGGCCGGTCACCGCCCTCACCCTTCTATGGATTCGGGATGAGGGCGGCGCGCGATTGCAGCCGGCAG
>CAJXLH010000357.1 GCA_913055925.1 uncultured Maritalea sp.
AATCGCCAAGCCGATTATTGCCGCCATGAAAATAGGGTTTTTCACAACACCAAGAGTTACGCCTTTGAGATTGAACTTGGTATTGTCGTCATATGCCACCAACACAACAATATTGATGAACTGATTTATGGGCACCAATACCGCAAACGAAAGTGCAATAATCGCCGTGCCTGCCTCGCCGAATAGCTCAAGAACAATCGCCAAAGCAATAAAGCCGTGATAACGACTAACCGTTTGAAAAATCGTTGTGAATTGTGGATTCTTTACGCCAACTACACGTGCCAAAAACGGTTTAACTGCAAGCAAAATCGCAGCTGTGATCAGAACCGCCAACAACAACACAATGGTGACAGCCCCCAGTTGGATTTGGGCAAAGTCCGCTTTAATCAGCGTGTAAGCAAGCAGCGCCGGAAAGAAAACCCAAAAGCACAATTCGTCAACGATCTGCCACTTATCCGCTTCAACAAAGTTAGACTTCCGCAATCCAAACCCGAGCATCACTAGAGCAAAAATGGGCAGGATATTTTCAAAAATGGCGAACATACTGATCCAATCTAGGTAAGGCGTTTACGGCTAGGCCCATTCTCCGCGCCTGTCAACTAAGCGACGAAATTGGTTCAACCTATTGCGTTCCCTTCGTCTGACTGACATAATTAACTTAGTTGCGGACTTTGTTTCTCCCTTGCCGCAAACTCAATGAAAACCAAAAGATGTCGCGCGCATTGTTGCAGCCACTCTTTTTGCACTGGAAAAATATGAAACTCGACACCCAAAAGAATAAGCTCGAATTTATCGCTCTAGCTGCGCTTGTTATGGCGCTTACGGCCTTAGCGATTGATATTATGCTGCCTGCCTTGCCGCAAATTGGCGAAGCAATTTCCGTTGAAAGCGAAAATCACCGGCAATATGTGATCACCGCCTTTTTGATCGGATTTGGCATTAGCCAGCTTTTCTTCGGTCCATTTGCTGACGCATTTGGCCGTCGTCGCACGTTCTTTATTGGCGCAAGCATTTACATCCTCGCCGCGATTGCTGGTGCGATAACCGAAAGTTTTGAAGCTATGGTCACCATGCGGATCATCCAAGGTATTGGCGCTGGCGCCAGCCGCGTCGTAGCCCTTTCTGTGGTGCGGGACAGTTTCGCAGGCCGCGCCATGGCCGAGGTCATGTCACTCATCATGATGGTTTTCATGGTCATCCCTGTCCTCGCGCCCGCCATCGGCCAAGGCATCATTCTTTTGGGGCCGTGGCAGTGGATTTACTTCACAATGGCCATTGTTGCTTCGGTGGCTTTCATTTGGGTTTTGGTGCGCTTGCCCGAAACCTTGGCACCTGAAAACAGACGCCCGTACAAACTTGGGGTTATTGTTGACGGTTTCCGCATTGTTTTCACCAACCGTTCAGCGCTGATGTATGGCATGGCCAACATGATGAAAACAGGGGCGCTATTCGGTTTCCTTGCGGCTTCTCAGCAAATCTATGGCGAGCTTTATGGCCTCGGCCCGCTTTTCCCCGCCGCTTTCGCCACCATCGCGACCGTCATGGCACTCGCTTCTTTCCTCAATTCGCGCTTTGTCGGCAAACTTGGCATGCGCTTGCTGTCCCATTCGGCACTGATTGGCTTTGTTGCATTGAGCGGCGTTTGGGCCGCCCTCGCCTATTTTGACATGGTGCCGCTTTGGCTGTTCATCACGCTGCAAGCCCCGATTATGTTCTTGTTTGGTCTAACAGGCACAAACTTCAACTCCTTGGCCATGGAACCATTGGGCAAAGTTGCCGGAACCGCCGCGTCCGTCTTTGGATTTATGCAAACAGCAGGCGGCGCAGTGCTCGGCACCATGATCGGCCAAGCTTACGATGGCAGCATTTTGCCCATCGCCGCAGGATATTTCATTCTCGGCGCCGCTTCTTTGGGCTGTGTTTTGATCGCGGAAAAAGGCACTTTATTCCAAGCCCACCACGAACCAATCTGATTTGATGATGGTCAAATAAGCGAAATTGATTTGTGCTTTGCGCGCCGCTGCGCAAAGCTTTCAATTGTTTGATAGGGAAATCGATATGCAAACCAAAAGCCAAAGCCCCTCGCTCGCGCTACCACTGATCATTGTAGCGGGCTGCATCATCGCCATGACTTCATTTGGCGTGCGCTCCACCTTTGGTTTGTTCACATTGCCCGTCACGGCTGAATTTGGCTGGGGCCGAGAAGTCTATGGGCTCGCACTTGCTATCCAAAACCTAATGTGGGGCGTCATGCAGCCCATCGCAGGTGGCATGGCAGACCGTTATGGCACCGCAAAAACCCTTAGCGTTGGCGCGCTGATTTACGCAGCCGGCCTATTGATGATGGCCACTGGCGGCAGCGAAATGTCATTATATCTCGGTGGCGGCGTTTTGGCCGGTGTGGGCATCGGCACCGCCTCGTTTGCTGTGGTTATGGCCGCCTTTGGCCGCGCTGTCCCTGCAGAAAAGCGTAGCTTTGTGTTCGGCATCGCAACCGCAGCCTCGTCCGCGGGTCAATTTGTGTTTGCACCGATCGGGCAGCAATTCATCAACGCCTTTGGTTGGCAAACAACACTGATCTACTTCGCCGCCATGTTGATGTTAATCCTTCCCCTTTCATTCGCGCTGAAAGGCAAAACCGAGCATTCAGCAGAAGACAGCGAAGACCTTCCGGTGGTGGAAACCGTCAAGCGCGCTTTCCAGCACCGTTCATACAGTTTGTTGGTTGCCG
>CAJXLH010000358.1 GCA_913055925.1 uncultured Maritalea sp.
GTTTTCACACCTGCTTCAAGCGCGATGCGAATATGCTCGAGGTGCATGTGGTTAGGCGAACCGATCATCAATAGATCAAGGTCACCCTCTTGCAGCATTTGCGGAAGACTATCAAAATGACGACCAGGATTAAGTGGCTTCAGGCTCGACTTGTCGATGCTAAGGCCCTCAACGCCTTCGCCTGTAACAAGCGGCAGACCAGCAGGCGCCGGATCCACATATCCAACGAATTCTACATCGTCCTGAGTTTGACCAATAACCTGAGCCAAATAGCCTAGACGATAACCAAGTCCGACAATACCAATCTTTGTCATGACACTCTCCTCACACCAAGAATGTAATTTTTTTTCTTACATTGGGAGATAAAATTTGGCTCGTCAACGAAATTGGTATGCGATTTCGTGAATTTCTGAAATTTATTTTCAAAAATTGAAAAAACGGCGCGATTTGGTTCAATAGTTGGAACTAACTGCAGGTTTTGGCTACTATGCATGAACGCCTCCCGCAATTTGTTGCAGTCGAGACTTCAGCTCAGCAACTGTCCCAGATTCTGTTTCACGCACGCCGAGGCCATCGGTGAAGCCCATTGCTTCCACAAGGCCGGTGCTTGATTTTTTCCAAGCGCCACACGATGCATGAATTGATTTGGCACCGGTTTCAGCGAGGATGCGTTCGGCGTTTGCCGGTTGCACGCCAGAACCAGGCATAATTTCAATGCGATTGCTCGCTTGCTTCACCAATTTGGCGATATTTTCAATGCCGGCTTGCGCGGTACGGTGACCGCCAGATGTCAAAATGCGGTTTACGCCCAGTTCAATCGCGTTTTCCATCGCCTGCGCGATGTCTGGTGCCAGATCGATCGCGCGATGCAGCGTGACTTCAAGTCCGTTTGCTGCTGCAACAAGCTTTTTCATGGCTTCGACATCCAATTGGCCATCATCATGGGTTGCGCCGAACACGACACCTGCAGCGCCAATATGGCGCACGGCCGCGATGTCAGCGCACATGAAATCTAGCTCTTCATCTGAATAGACAAAGTCTCCACCGCGTGGACGGATCATCACATGGATATCCATGCCCGTTGCAATGGCAGCTTCGATGAAGCCTGCGCTTGGGGTAAGTCCCCCTTCGCTCAAGGCGGCACAAAGTTCGATACGGTCCGCACCACCAGCTTTTGCTGCTTGGAGTGAAGCAAGGCTATCGACGCAAATTTCGAGTTTGACCTTAGCCATTAAGCAGCCCCCCGATATTTGCTGGACTGCAAGTGCGCTGCACCAACAAGTCCGCCATTGCGGGAAAACTTCGCTGGCACGAGAACGGGCGCTTCGCGGCGAATAAGGGTTCGCGCGCGCACCTTCTTATCAAGCATAGCGATAAGCTTGGTATTCGAAGAAAGACCACCGCCAACTGGCATAGTCTCTGGCCCAAGAAGGTTCACAACCATCGCCAAAGGTCCGGCAAGGAGCTCTGACCAAACCTCAACGGTACGCAAGGCCTCTTCTTCGCGCTGCATCCATGCGTTGACCACATCGATGCTTGTTAGGGTCTTGTCGTGCAACGACAAATGGATCCTCTCCAAACCACGAGCGCCACCAATTGTATCAAGACAGCCAACCTGCCCGCAGCCACATTTGTAGTGGCCTACTGACGGGATGGTGCCCGCAGCTGTTGGATCGACAACAGGTCCATGACCAAGTTCGCCGGTCGCGCCATAAGCGCCCACAACGATTTCACCGTTGATCACTAGACCGCCGCCGACACCAGTACCTAAGATGAGACCAAATACATTCTTCGCACCAGCGGCTGAACCAATCGATGCTTCAGCAAGCGCCAAACAATCCGCATCATTGGCAATGATGGTCGGCAATCCGGTCTTTGCAGTGAGGACACTGCCAATATCCACGCTATCAATAGCGGGAATGTTGGCCACTTTTACGCGATTGGTTTTTGGGTCAACAATACCTGCAATAGAGATAGCAACGCTATTGTGTTTGTTGTTGCCGTATTTCTCGATCAAATCGGCAATCGCTTGCGTGAACGCATCAAGCGACCCCTGCGGCGTTGGCACAGACGCCATGACAGGCACTTCCCCGGTGGAAGTGGGCATACCGAACCGAATGTTCGTACCGCCTATGTCAAAACAATATGCCATTAGCTGTTTTCGCCCTCGCCTTTAATCCAGGTGCGTGTAACTTTGTTGCTCGTTTCATCAATCAGCGCAAAATCCGCATCATAGCCCTTGGCGATGCGGCCGATTTGGTCATCGAGGCCAAGATAGGTCGCCGGGTAAAGCGAGGCCATGCGCAGCGTTTCCGCAAAATCAACGCCAACCTCATCGCGGGTAATGCGGACAGCTTCCATCATGTCGAGATCAGAACCGGCCAAGCGGCCCTCTTCGGTGGCCAAAACACCATCTTTTACGGCGATTTGTGTACCATAAAGATTGAAACTCTTCACCTTCGCACCAACCGTCGCCATAGCGTCTGTGACCAACATTACCTTGTGGGTTGGCAAGGATGCGAACACCGAACGTGTCGTCGCGTGATGCAAATGGATGCCGTCGACAATCAAACCGCAATAAATATCGCCGCGATCATAAGCTGCACCGATTAACCCTGGCTCACGGTTCATCATTGGCGGCATTGCGTTATAGAGGTGGGTTACACCGGTCACGCCCGCATCAAAGCCTGCAGCAGCTTGATCATAAGTTGCGCTTGTGTGACCGGCGCA
>CAJXLH010000359.1 GCA_913055925.1 uncultured Maritalea sp.
GCCGCGCACATCTCCCCAGCGTTCATCCACACCTTCTGGCCTCTGCTGAATAAAATCTATTTGGAAGTGCTCACCGATAAGAAAAACCGAGGCGCCTAGTGCGATAATTCCAACCATCGCCAAAAAAGCTTGAGGAACAAGCAATAACCAAGACCGAATTTTGCTAAGTCGAACAAATCCAAGCTGTCCCCAAGTCTCGCCGCGCGAACGAAGATAGATGGTCAAAACCAATATCGTCCCAATCAACGACACCGGCCCAGAAAATTTCCAAATAAATGGGTCCAGCGTGAGCTTGAACAAAAAAGCAAAGCCAACAAACCCAAAAAATTCTAACGACGCTCGCCGCTTGTCGACAGCCCACTCGTTTTTCATCCCACATCACCTTTCTAGTTTTAAAAAAGGTGATCTAGTGTCCATCCGCATCAGATTATAGAACGTTTGTGCGCCCGTTTAACTGCACCCAATTTTGCGGCGTCAGGCCATAATTCTTTCGAAAATGCCTGATGAAATGGCTTTGGTCAGCAAATCCAGCACACACAGCAGCCCGCGAACTGGGAACCCCTTCTGCCAGCAGGTGTTGCGCCAGTTCCAGCCGACGCATGATCAAATAACGGTGCGGGCTGGTGCCGAAGAAGGTTTTAAAATCACGGGAAAATTGCCAGCGGTTTAGATTTGCGATCGTTTCCAACTCGGCCAAGCTCACATCGTATTGGCAGTTTTCACGCAAGTAGTCTGCGCAGCGCAGGAGGGATCGCGTGTCGAGCGTCCTTGAAGGACGTTCAAAATCTGTAACACTAAGCAGCGCATCGATAACCTCAATAATGTGGAACTCGGCTTCCGCTTCCGACATATCGACGGACATATCTGCAAGTAATCCCCATACTGCAGCAACGAGACGATTGTCTTTAGACACACCGCCTGCAAGAAACGGTAAACTCGACTGCTCAGTGACAGACTGGATCCGTTCCGGCGCTAGATAAAATGCACGGTATGAGAACCCATTTTCGGTGCCGGCTCGGCCGTCGTGAAACTCATCTGGATGCAACACAACGACTTGACGCGCCAACGAATTTCTCGTCGCCCCGCGATAGTCAAACTGCTGAACTCCCTGCATTGTGATGCCAATGGCATATCGATCATGCCGATGCCTTGAGAACTGAAAACGGTTCAAATGCGCCTCAGCGCGCTGATCGTTTTGGGACCGCTGGCGAAACCAACTTCCGTCTTCAGCAAGTTTTGTCCTCATCGTGCGCGCCCATTTGTTCTGCAACGCGAAATAGGTGGCGCGCTTTTGCGCAAAATCAAGCAAGGCGCAAAAATCACATCTGCGCCCCGATGAACAATTATACTTAAACCACTGTTAACAACTCGCCCCTAACCTGCCCCAAAATAAAACAGTTTGGCGATTCGCCTGCGGATAATCCTTCAGGTGATCGGTGCGATTGCGAGTTTTTGTTTATGACCAAGGTCCTGATTATCGACGATGATCCCGTACAATGCCGGATCAGCAGTGAAACTTTGATAGCGCAAAATTACGACGCTTTGACTGCATTGTCGGGTGAAGAAGGATTGGCCATTCTCGCTGAGCAACAAGTGGACGCTGTGATCCTTGATATGATCATGCCGGAAATGGACGGTATGGCGGTCATATCTGAAATGGACAAACGCGGGCACAACCAGCCCATCATTGTGCAAACCGCAAACTCATCGATCGAGACCGTAATCACAGCAATGCGCAAAGGCGCTGCAGATTTCTTTGTGAAGCCGGCATCGCCCGAACGTTTAATCATCTCGCTGCAAAACGCGCTAAAGCGCAACGAGCTAGAACGCTGCTTGCGCACCGAAAGAAATCGACTTTCTGGCAAGTTCGGATTTGACGACATCATCGCCCAAGCGCAAATTATGGATCGGGTAAAGGAACTTGGCCAAAAGGCGAGCACCTCAAATATTCCAGTGCTAATCGAAGGCGAAAGCGGCACTGGTAAGGAATTGATTGCGCGGGCCATTCAAGCTGGCTCAAAGCGCAACAATAAGCCATTCGTCACCGTTAACTGTGGTGCCATTCCAGCAAACTTGGTTGAATCAACATTGTTTGGTCACAAAAAGGGTGCGTTTACCGGCGCAACGGCAGACCAAAAGGGCAAGTTCCAAGAAGCGGATGGCGGCACTTTATTCCTTGATGAAGTTGGTGAACTGCCGCTCGATATGCAGGTGAAATTGTTGCGTGCGCTGCAGGAAGGCGAAGTGGAGCCGGTCGGCGCGACTAAGGCTGAAAAAGTTGACGTACGCATCGTCTCAGCCACAAACAAACGGTTGCTTAATCTCACCAAGGAAGGTCATTTTCGCGAAGATCTTTTCTATCGTCTGAATGTTTTCCCGATCTATCTGCCGCCATTGCGTGAACGGCATGGTGATTTAGAGCCGCTGATCGAACATTTCATTACCCGCTTTTCGGCAGAAGAAGGTCGTCACGTTTCGCGCTGTCATCCAGACGCAGTGGCCATGCTCAATCAATATGACTGGCCGGGCAATGTGCGTCAGCTAGAAAACACCATTTACCGCGCAGTCGTTTTGGCAGACAAAACAGAGTTGCAGCCGCAAGACTTCCCACAAATTCAAGCGTCGCTAAACAATGCCGATGCCATTCGCCAGCAGCTTTCTCAGCAACCGCATATGAGCGCGCCAACCCATATTGATGACGCGACCATAAC
>CAJXLH010000360.1 GCA_913055925.1 uncultured Maritalea sp.
GGATCGCGACAGCTCGCCAAATTGAAATGCGAGGCCATTTTGAGGAGTTGTAAGTGTGCTGACGGAATAGCGAAGGTCTTTGGAAAATATGCGCACATCAACGCGGTTTTGAGATGCATCAAATCGGCGCGTCTGGGACAAAAGCGCAAAACTGGTTTCATAGCTCGCGGTCCTCGGTACATCGAAGCGCAACTGGACTACACCGCCGGTTTCGGTGCGTTCCGGCTGAACAATCTGCGTGCTCAAAAACGAGGACTCGACAATGCTATCGCCGTTCTCACGCAGCGCGGAAACATCACCATATAGCGCGACCCCGGCGTTGAATGCGCGGTCGAGATGGTCTTCCCAAGAGCTGTTGGAACGCTCCCACATCACAGCAGCGGTGATACCGCTGATAAAGGCAAAGCCAAGCATGAACATTGAAACAACGTTCACTGATATTTGCCAGCGTGACTTACCCATCCTGTTTTACCGCACAGCAGAGCTGATAACCGGTGCCGCGGACCGTACGGACAAGCTTTGGCGACTTAGGATTTGCTTCGATTTTTTGACGCAAGCGACCAACTAAAACGTCAATCGCACGGCTTTGCTGGGCATCCAATTCAACTTGCTCGTCGCTTTGGTTCGTCAACGCGCTTGAAATCTCTTCACGAGTCAAAGGTATCTGCGGGTTCGCCAGCAAGACCTTTATTAGCGAAACTTCTCGCTTTGAAAGGGCAACTTCCACGCCGTCTTGGTCGTGGAGTTCTTCCTTGTCACCATGAAAAGTCCAGCGGTCAAAAGCATAAGTACGCGTGTCGCGACGATAGGCCAACGAAGATGCTCGGTGCGTGCGGCGGAACACAGCACGCACACGTGCGAGCAACAAACCAGGATTAAACGGTTTTGCGATGTAGTCATCACCGCCCATCTGATAACCTGTCATGCGATGATGATCCGCAGACAGCGCAGACAAGAAAATAATCGGCACATCATTGTCTTCACGAAGCTTTTTGCAAACATCAAAGCCTGATTCTGCATCGAGCATCACGTCGAGAAAAATTAAGTCGACTCGTCGGCTGCTCACAATGTTCATTGCCGCCATGGCATTATGAGCTGCTTCGACGGCATACCCTTCGCGCGTAAGATATTGTTTCAGCATCGCGCAAACATCTGGGTCGTCATCTACAACAAGGATTCGACGGATAGCCATGTCTTCTCCTGCTAGAATTGAGATCGGCGCGATATTGAGTAACAAACTGTAACAAGCCAAGTCCCATTGTAACAAGGCGTAACAATTTGGATTGTTAATTGGCGATACGAATGTAGCAGACGTCGAATCTCGGTTGAAACAGTTCTCCACACAGCATTTTGTCAGGGGACCACGCGAGCAGTCGCTCAGCGGGTACAATCAATTTTCTTCCGGGAGGGGAAACAAATGAAAAAATCACTTCTATTGACCAGTGTAGTGGCACTAGGTCTTTCAGCGACAGCTGTTAAAGCCGAGCCACAAGCCGAGGTTTTGCACTGGTGGACATCTGGCGGTGAAGCAGCTGCTGTAAAGGTATTGATGGAAGAGTTTGGCGCAAACGGCGGCACTTGGACAGACATGCCAGTTGCTGGCGGTGGCGGTGACGCAGCGATGACCGCGCTTCGTGCACGTGTTCTTGCTGGTAACGCACCAACAGCAGTTCAGCTGAAAGGTCCTTCTATTCAAGAGTGGTACGAAGAAGGCGCATTGGGCAACATCAATGACGTGGCAACCGCAGAAGGTTGGGACGAATTGTTGCCATCAGCGATTACCTATCACTTGAAGTGCGATGGCGAATACTGCGCTGCGCCTGTAAACATTCACCGCATCGACTGGATTTGGGGCAACTCAAAAGTCCTTTCTGACGCAGGCATTGAGCCACCAACCAACTGGGACGAGTTCAACGCAGCGGCTGACAAGCTGAAAGAAATGGGCATCACGCCATTGGCGCACGGCGGTCAAGCTTGGCAGGATGCAACGGTGTTTGAAGCTGTTGTAACTGGCCTTGGTGGACCAGAGTTCTACCGCAAAGCACTTGTTGAACTTGATATGGAAACATTGAAGTCTGACAAGATGAAAGAAGTGTTCGACCAGATGCGCCGCATCCGTGGCTATGTTGATGACAACTTCTCGGGCCGTGATTGGAACCTTGCAACAGCAATGGTGATCAACGGCGAAGCAGCTTTCCAAATCATGGGTGACTGGGCCAAAGGTGAGTTTATTGCAGCAGGCAAAGTGCCGGGCAAAGACTTCACATGTACGTCCCCATCAGGTGGTGCTTACCTTTACAACGTTGATAGCTTTGCGTTCTTCAACGTTGAAGGCGACGACAAGCAAGCTGGTCAAAAACTGTTGGCAAAGCTGACTATGGGTCAGAACTTCCAAAAGGTTTTCAACCTCAACAAAGGCTCAATCCCAGCCCGTTTGGACGTGTCTATGGACGAGTTTGAGTTCTGCGGTCGTCAGTCAAACGCTGATTTGAATACAGCGATCGATCAAGGCTTCTTGCTCCCATCATATGCACACGGCATGGCACTTCGTGGTGCACAAGCTGGCGCAATCACTGATGTGGTCACTGCACACTTCAACTCAGACATGAGCTCAGAAGAAGCGGTTGAAGCACTTGCACGAGCAGTGGCAAACTCTCTCTAGTCGCTGAATAAAACTGAACCTCGTTCACGCAGCCTTTGGTT
>CAJXLH010000361.1 GCA_913055925.1 uncultured Maritalea sp.
ATCTTCTGCTGCAGGTGCTGCCACTTGCGTTGGCGCAGGCGCTGCTGCTGGTGCCGCAGGAGCCGGTGCAGCCGCTGGTGCCGCATATGGCATTGGTGCTGGCATTTGCACAACTTCTTGCGCGTAAGAGCGCGTGACGCGGACGCGGAAATCGTCTTTTTCAATTTCAACTTCTGCAAGGTCTTGCTCGTTGAGCAATTCTGCAATTGTCCGGATCAAATCACGATCAATTTGGGAACCTTTGGTCATTTAGGTTGCTTCTCCAATTATTGTTCTTCTGGGATCTGTGTCGCCAGTGCCCCGATAGCAAGGATATATCCAGTTGGGCCCAACCCGCAAATTGTGCCGGTGGCCACTGGAGATACATATGAATGGTGACGGAAGCTTTCACGTGCGAAAATGTTCGACAAATGGACTTCAATCACTGGAATGTTTATTGCGCGAATAGCGTCATGAATGGCGACAGATGTATGGGTGTAAGCAGCTGGGTTGATGATCAAGCCAGCGCAAACTGCGCCTGCATCCTGGATCAATGTGACCAGGTCACCTTCTGAGTTGGTTTGGAAAAACTCAAGCTCGAAGCCAAAGCGTTCGCATTCGTCGGCACAGGCTGCTTCAATTTCTGCAAGCCCGATTGAACCATAAATATCGCCTTCGCGATTACCCAATAGGTTGAGATTGGGACCGTTCAAAATTGCGATCTTATTGGCCATTATATACGCCGCCTTTAATTGCCATACGCCACCAAAGTGAATTGTGACTATACGAAATATTTTGAAAAGGCAAAGGGTAGAGAGGCATTTAGCCTCTCTTTTTTAGTTTTTATAGATAAAAACGATGGTTTTTATAGATTACACGTTGCTTTGCCGCAATCGCGCATGTTTTTGATCTTGGTGCGCATCTCGTCAATGCCAACAGCGCCGCGCAGAATCTCATCGCCAATGATGAAGTTTGGTGTTGACGTGATGTTGAGTGCGTCCGCCACTTGATAGTTGCGCGTGATCGCATCAGTGACTGACTTTTCACCCATGCGCAGTTCTAAATCCACCGGGTTCATGCCCAAAGACTGAGCGGCGGCGAGGGCAGCTGCTTTGTCCACTTGACCACGTGTGGCGAACAAGCGGGTGTGGAAATCCATATAGGACACATTTGGATCTTGAGCGACGAGGACCGCGATGCGTGCCGCATCAGCCGAACCTTGGCTCAAAATTGGGTATTCCTTCAGGATCACGCGGACATTTGTATCTTCGTCGAGCAGTTGCATGACGTCAGCGAGTGCTTGACGACAGAAACCGCAATTGTAGTCGAAAAACTCGACGATGGTGACATCACCTTCGGGGTTACCCAGTACCACGTGATCCGGGTCATCATAAATCGGGCCCTTGAGGCTGGCCAAAGCGAGTTTGGCTTGTGCGGCTTGCTCGCGATTTGTTTCTTCCTGCAATGCGACAGACATGCGCTGCAACAAAGAAGGGTTTGCCATCAGATAGTCTTCAATGACCGGACCCAGCTCGGACGTTTCAATGGATGACGCTGGAGAAGCAGGTGCAGCTGATTGCGGTTCAATCGCCGCTATCCGTTCCTCAACAGCTTGGTTGACCAATGCTTTGATCTCGTCTTCGGACATTTGTGGGGCTTGCTGCAACATGGCAACCGCGATGATGGTGACCGCGAAAAGCCCGGCGATAAAGTAGATAAGGCGAGATTGCATGAAGTTACTTTCGAATCAATTTGGTCAATTTGCGTTAGGTTAGCGACAGTATGTCATCAGATCGTAACCAAGCGGGTGTGCCCTTCTTCAACTTTTGTTGAGCCTTTTTGGCAAGGCCGCGGGCGAGGTTTATGTCGCCACGAATTAAAGCTGCTTCCGCTGCCGCCAGGTCAGCTTGGCCAATATCGCCCAGTTTGGCATAGGCACGCGCCAACACGGCATGAGGCCGCGCAGAATCTGGTGATGTTGCTGCAATCCGTTTTAGTTGGGCGATGGCTTCGTCGATGTTGTTTTTGTTGTTTGTGTCGATGAGTGCGAGGGCATAGATCAATCGGATCTCTGGCTGCTTTGGTTTGAGCGAAACAGCGCGTTTTAGCGGGCCCAATGCTGCTTTTGGATTGCCGGTTTCGAAATACATTTGCCCGAGCATCTCATGGAAATAAGCATTTTTCGGCGATGCGTTGACGAGCGCCTGCATTTGCTTGATGGCACCTGCGCTAGCACCTGCGCGATACCCCGCAATCGTGCGCGCATAGCGGGCCGCGAGTGATTTGTCGCTGTTGGGGTATCTGTTGATGACGGATTGGGTGCGTTCAAGATAGCCAATGATTTTTGCCTTCGCCATTTCCAAGCGCTGAATATCAGACTTGCTGTCGCGTTTTTTGCGGAACGGGCTTCCTGCCGCCCGATTTTGAACTTGATTTAGGCGATCTTCTGCAAGCGGGTGCGTGCGCAAATAGGCGGTCGCTGAGGCTTTGAGCGACTGGTTATGTTGTAGTGTTTCCAAGACGTCCAACATACCATTGGGCGATTGCTGGGTGCGTTCAAGCAGTTTTAGTGCTGCTGCGTCGGCGGCACTTTCTTCACTACGGCGATAAGCGAGCAAATGGTTTTGCGCGGCTGATGCGCCACCAACGACAAATGCCGAAACCATACGGCCGATTTCGGCGCTGTTTTCGGTGCCAGCCGCTGCGGCTAGGACGCCAAT
>CAJXLH010000362.1 GCA_913055925.1 uncultured Maritalea sp.
TATCGGCATGATCGACGATATCGCATTCCAAACCAACTTGTTGGCGCTTAACGCTTCGGTTGAAGCGGCACGTGCCGGCGAAGCGGGTAAAGGTTTTGCGGTTGTTGCTGTTGAAGTTCGTCGTTTGGCCCAATCAGCTGCGGAAGCCTCTTCTGAAGTGAAGACGCTTATCGAACAATCTGGTGCCGAGGTCGATGGCGGTACGAAATTGGTGGCCCAAGCGGCATCTAATCTTGAGGCGATGCTTGAAGAAGCCCGCGCTAACAATGCGCTGATGGTTTCCATCGCTGAAAAGAGCAAGTCGCAAGCAGACGCCATTGAGCAGATCAACTCAAGCGTACGCCAGATGGACGAGATGACGCAGCGCAACGCTGCATTGGTGGAAGAAACAAACGCTGCCATTGAGCAAACTGAAGGCCAAGCGGCTGAGCTCGACGCTGTGGTTGATGTATTTGTTACCAACAACTCAGAGCCACGGGCTGAGGCAGCGCCTGCTGCGCCAGCAAAGCCGGCTCCGCAAGAGGCGCCAGCCACTGGCATCAAGGCGTTGCAAAATAAAGTCGTGAGCGCGGCAAAGTCATATCTGTCAAATGGCAACGCGGCAGTGCAGACAGCCGACGATGAATGGCAAGAATTCTAATCGAATTTCGATTAAATGTGAATTTTGGATTGGGCGGCCATTGGCCGCCCTTTGCTATTGCGCCTGTGTCACTGCAAAAACAATGTCTTGGCTTGGCACAAAGTCTTGAGCTTCAAAAACAAACTGCGTTGGCGCGGTCTTTGTCAGCTTACCGTCCCAGCAAAGCGTGATGATGTTTTTGGGGCTTGATTTGTCGAGTGTCAGCTTGAAATTCTTGATCGGACCAGCCCAATTGCCACCAGTTTTCAAAATATAACCCACTTCAGAAACAAGAGGTGTTGGACTTTGTGCCGCAATTCTCTCTAGCGCGTTCCACTCGCCTTCGCTTGCGCAATAGGTTTTTTGAAACTCGCTCTTATAACTCCAGCCATCTGAAGTGTAGTCGCCAATAAAGAAATGTCCGCCTGCAATCGGTACATATTGATGATCGACGACCACTTCGCGCCCGGGTTCGAAAGTATGCTGCCACACATAGTAGATTTCAGTTGACCAAAGCCGCTTCTGATAACCGTTCGGATCATCTATCAGTAATCCCGCCTGCCGAAGATCGTCAGTGATCGCAATCATTTTTATGTTGTCAAACTGGTTATCGAGATCAAACGACCACAACTGGTCAAACGGCGCTAGCGGCCAACCCTTTTCTTTAAATAGGCTCGTCACGTTGCGGCCATCTTGGGCGCGAATGTTGATGATTTCTCGAGCATCAATGGCTTTGCCATCAATCATGGTTTGGAAGTCAATGAAACGTACCTTATCGTAGTGCTCTGGGTAGGTCTCATATACGTCCTCAGCCTTAACTCTCGGCAGCGGGAACGCAATCGTAAGCTCCACAGGTTCCGACGTGATGTTTTGATAAACATACCGCACCTTCACAAGGTCTTTAGACAAGTAAATGTCTTCACTGAGCATGGCCACTTTGTCGGTCTTTTCTAAGACAATGCCGCCAGCAGAGATCTTTGCGGCGCTATCATTAGCAAGGACGGCAAATCCCACTAGCCCGAAAAAGAGTGTCGCCAATACGCAAACAGGCATTGTTTTGTTCATGATCGCCTCCCAGATATAAGTTGTGCCAACACTGGCACACTTTTTCGAGACGTAAAATGATCGTCATCAAACAAAACACCCGACCTGGTGAGGTCGGGTGCATGTGCAAGCTCACGAAAGGAAAGGGGGAGTGAGCCTGTTACTGATGTCTGGTAGGCAGGTGACATCTGACGTAAACATGATTTTTATAATCATATTAAAAATGCATTGCAAGCCTGAAAAGCAAAATCGTACAAATAGAACTCATCAGATGGGAAAATCATGACTTCACTGAAACGATCGTTCTGGCTTGTTGTTGGCCTTCTTTGTGTTGCGTTGGGGCTTATTGGTGCGGTTTTACCCATCCTGCCAACCACGCCGTTCTTATTGTTGGCTGCCTTTTGTTTTGCGCGCAGCTCAGACCGGCTGCATGGTTGGCTCATCAACCACAAGCTCTTCGGCCCACCGATTCGCGATTGGCAGGAAAGAGGTGCGATCTCCAAACCCGCAAAACGCCTTGCGATCATTTCAATGATTGTCGTTTTCTCAATCAGTGTGTTCTTGCAAATTCCTTTGTACGCCTTGGGACTACAGGCGCTCGCCTTATTCGGTGCAGCGACCTTTATTCTTACACGGCCCTCAAACTGAATTCCACAATATGGAATATCATTCCATTTTGTTGACTTGCGACGAATTTGCGCTATTCTCTGCCGCAACATCGGGAGAGTGCTATGTCGCAAAAATATGTTCAATTTGGTCAGATTCAGGTTGCTGAAGAGCTCGCTAGCTTGGTCGAAAACCAGGTGCTTGATGGCTTAGAGCTGGCGCCTGCAGATGTTTGGTCAGCGTTTGAAAATATTTTGGCCGAACTCGCGCCGCGCAATGCGGCTCTTCTTGAAAAGCGCGAAGCCCTGCAGAGCCAAATTGACGCTTGGCATGAGGCACGTGCCGGTCAAAAAATCGACCAAGCTGAATATCAGGCGTTTTTAAAAGAAATTGGCTACCTGGTCCCAGAAGGAGACGATTTCTCAATCG
>CAJXLH010000363.1 GCA_913055925.1 uncultured Maritalea sp.
ATTGCCGTTCCCAGCGATCAACGTCAATGACAGCGTGACCAAATCCAAGTTCGACAACAAATATGGTTGTCGCGAAAGCTTGGTAGATGCGATCCGTCGCGGCACTGATGTGATGATGGCCGGTAAAGTGGCAATCGTTTGTGGCTATGGCGATGTGGGCAAAGGCTCTGCACAGTCTTTGGCTGGCGCGGGCGCACGCGTATTGGTCACCGAAGTCGATCCAATCTGTGCCCTACAAGCGGCCATGGATGGCTTTGAAGTGGTCACACTTGAAGATGCGGCACACCGCGCTGACATCGTCGTCTCGTGCACAGGCAACAAAGGCATCGTGACAGTCGACGCGATGCGCAAGCTCAAAGACATGGCGATCGTTTGTAACATTGGCCACTTCGACAATGAGATTGAAGTTGCAGAATTGCAGAACTTCAAATGGACGAATGTGAAGCCGCAGGTGGATATCGTCCATATGTCAGAAGATAGCCGAATTATTCTTCTCTCAGAAGGCCGCCTTGTGAACCTCGGTAACGCAACAGGTCACCCTAGCTTTGTGATGAGCGCGTCTTTTGCCAACCAAACATTGGCGCAAATTGAACTTTGGAAAAATGCTGACACTTATGAAAAGTCAGTACATGTGTTGCCAAAGCATTTGGACGAAAAGGTTGCTGAGTTGCACCTTGAAAAGTTGGGCGCGAAACTGACAAAGCTCACGCAAGAGCAAGCCGACTATATCGGCGTGCCAAAAGATGGCCCGTTCAAACCAGAGCAGTACCGCTACTAGGGAACAAATCGAGCGGCAAATGCTGCGACTGCGATTCATTCGCAGAACATTTAGAGATCAAGGGCGGCGTTGGCCGCCCTTTTTTGTTCATGTCGGCATTTTGACTCTTGTTGGGCGATTCGACGAAGCGGTATGGTGAGGTGATTCGATTTGGCGGCGAACTCACTTTTGTTTTTTAAGGGGCGTAATATGGGGCCGGGAAAATTCCCGATCAGTAAAGGATTCGTAGGAACGACTACGAGCGCCCTCGCGTATCTTTATTCAGGGTCCGCCTTCGCCCAAGACACAGCGCTTTCAACAAGTCAGCTCTTATCAACAACACCCTTCGCGATTTCTGTCGGCGCGGTCTTATTTGGATCAGCAGCCACCATGTATGCGCTCATCCAAACCCGGAAATCCAAAACGCTGCAGTCGCAAGCCAAAGCCCAGCTCGCTGAAATCAGCGCGGCTTTGGATGAGAAAGAAAACATCCTCAACGGCATGACTGAGGTCACCATCATCTGGCGCACGCCAGAGGATGAGCCTGAAATTGTCGGTCAAGCCCGCTTGGTGATTGAGAATATTGGCCAAAACCAAGACGCGCTTGATTTTGACATGTGGCTCACCGGCAATGCCGCCATTGAAGTTAAATTCAAGCTGGCTGATCTGTTGGCACAAGGCACCGAGTTTGAAATTGGTGCCCAAGGCAGCGCTGATCAGCGCTATCGTATTTGTGGTCGCCTAATCGCTGGTGCGCCAGTTCTGCGCATCACGCGGCGCATGGAAGAGGAAGGCACGCCTTACGTCTTGCCAAGCTCCGGCACACAGATGCAGGACATTGAGACATGCGCGCAACTGTTTGATTGCCTGAACCACCCCGCTTGGATCCGCGATGTGCGCGGCAAACTTGTGAAGGTCAATAAGGCATATCTGAAGCTCCTGGGCAAAACTGAATTGCCTGAGGATGAGGAACTGCCGGAGCTTTTCGGACCGGAAGTGCTTGCCCGTTTGCGTGAAATTGGCAAAACAGTTGGGTCCCATTCCATCACAGAAGAGCACCCGGAATTTGGCACACTCGACGTCACCAAATTCAAGCTTATCAATGGCACTGCCGGATACGCCGTGCAGGGCTTGGCCTCAAACGAAAAGAAAAATGACCCGGGCACGAGCTTCCTCACCGCCGCGATTAACGAACTGCGCACACCGGTGGCGGTTTTCGACGGCAGTGCGCAGCTAACCCACTACAACCGGACTTTTGCCAAATTCTGGGAACTTGATACGGCGTGGCTCGACACGCACCCTAATGAAAAAGCCATCCTTGACCGTCTCCGCACCGAAGGCCAGTTGCCGATGGAGCCAGACTATAAGAAGTGGCGTTCTAACCACCTTTCAAGTTATGGGCTAAAATCAAAGCGCGAAACCATGTGGCATTTGCCCTCCGGCCAGGTGCTAAACGTTATCGCCTCTCCAGCGCCAAATGAGCGCGGCGTGATTTACGTCTATCACAATGTCACCGAGAAATTGGCGCTTGAAAGCCGGTACAACGCGCTCATTCACGTTCAAGATGAAACGCTAAACGCTTTGCGTGAAGCGGTGGCAGTATTTGGGACAGACGGTCGTCTGAAACTCTATAACACACAGCTTTCGGGCATGTGGAAATTGCCGCTCAACCAGCTCAACAAACAAACCCACATCAACGACATTATCGCCGCTGTCGCAGACGCGATACCTGAAGATGGGGAAATTGTTTGGTCCGAGCTGAAGGCGCAGATCGTTGATATCAATCCTGAACGCTCCAACCGTTCGGGTCGCTATAATATGGCTGATGGCCGCCTTATCGATTACGCGGTTGTACGCCTGCCAGATGGGCAAACGCTCATCAACTTTGTCGATGTGACC
>CAJXLH010000364.1 GCA_913055925.1 uncultured Maritalea sp.
TCGACTACCCTACAGAGGCAATCGACGCCTTCATTGCGGAAATGCAAACTCGCGCAACAAAAGGTGAAGCGACAATTCTCGACAATTAGGGGCCGATACCCTAAATAGTGGACAACAGCACTCAACTCTGTGCAATGGCGTCTAAACTGACGCGCACAAAGAGACGACAAAGGACGCACGAAATGAGCGACATCAACGCATTTATCGAAGATCAAATCAAAAGCAACGACGTGTTTTTGTTCATGAAGGGCACGCCTGACTTCCCGCAATGTGGCTTTTCTGGTCAGACCGTTCAAATCTTGAACTATCTTGGCGTTGAGTATGCAAGCGCGAACGTTTTGGAAAATGACGAGCTTCGTGAAGGCATCAAAACATACACAAATTGGCCAACAATCCCTCAGCTTTACGTCAAAGGTGAGTTTGTTGGTGGTTGTGACATCGTGCGCGAAATGTTCCAAGCTGGCGAATTGCAAGAGCATCTTTCGTCAAATGGTATCGCTGTTCAGCAGGCTGGCTAATGTCTCGTCATTGGAACGTTTATCTTTCTGGTGAGATCCACACCGATTGGCGTGAAGAAATTGAGGCTGGTGCGCAAAATGCTGGCCTCGCCGTTTCATTTACGTCGCCAAACACCAATCACGCGGACAGCGATGATTGCGGTGTGGCGATCATGGGCGCTGAAGACAATAAGTTTTGGCATGACCACAAAGGTGCAAAGCTTAATGCAATCCGCACCCGCACGCTGATCGAAGAAGCTGATCTTGTCATTGTTCGCTTTGGCGACAAGTACAAGCAGTGGAATGCTGCATTTGATGCTGGTTACGCAGCAGCGACGGGTACACCGCTCGTTGTCATGCATGGTGCTGATCACCAGCATGCGCTGAAAGAAGTCGACGCAGCAGCTCTTGCAGTAATCGAAACGCCAGAGCAAGCGGTGCAGATTATAGCATACGTCATCAACGGTGACATGCCGAAACGCTAAGCGCTGAACGCATTTTCTGATTGGTGGGCTTGCGCAAAGCTGGTTCGCCACTCACTATCGGGGTCCTACCTTTTGGATATTGCCCGATGTTAATCAATCCGCGAACAAAACGCGCAGAATTCATATTCATTCTTGTTACAATTCTGTCTGTTGGCGCTTTGGCCATCGACATAATGCTGCCTGCAATGCCGCAAATCGCGGACGACTTGGGCGCTAGTGACCCAAACGCGCAACAGCTGATGGTCACTTACTACATGTTTGGTTTTGGGTTCTCACAGCTGATCTACGGCCCGCTTTCAGACAGTATCGGCCGTAAGAAGGCGCTGCATATCGGCCTTTGGCTTTCGCTTTTGCCCATTGCCCTTTCGCCATTTGCCCCAGAGTACAATGCTCTCCTGGCGTTGCGTTTCATCCAAGGATGCGGCACTGGCGCATGTCGTGTGCTCACGCCGTCCATCGTTCGTGATATGTTTGAGGGACGTGAAATGGCGAAGATCATGTCGTTGACCACCATGTTCTACATGATCACGCCCATGATCGCGCCGAGCCTTGGGCAACTCATCATTGAGTTTGGCACCTGGCACCACACCTTTTTCTTTTTGGCGGCCGTGGCGCTAATCGCGTTGCTCTGGACAGGCTTGCGATTACCCGAAACGCTCGCTGAGGAGCATCGCAAACCTTTTCATCTCAAACCCATTCTCATGAGTTTTGTGGAAGTTGCCACCAACAGAACAACCCGTTGGTACGCGTTTGCCAACATGGCGATCTTTGCAACAGTCATCGGTTTCTTAGGGCTATCACCACAAATTTATCTGGAGATTTACGACCTTGGTCGCTTCTTCCCGCTCATGATCGCCTTTACGGCAACCAGCATCGCCGTCGCATCTTTGCTCAATGCGCGTCTCGTCAACCACTTCGATCCCGAAAAAATCGCAATTGTCGCAAATATTATATTTGTCATCCTTGCCTTGTGCTGGAGCGTTCAGGCATGGCAACTCGTTACGATCCCCTTTTGGCTGTTTGTCATCACCCACCAATCCATGATGCTGTGTTTCGGCCTAATCGGTAGCAATCAAATCACAGTTGCGATGCAGCCTATGGGGCACATTGCGGGCACGGCGTCATCAACGATCGGGTTTGCCCATTCTGCTGGTGGCGCTGCATTGGGCGCCACAATCGGCTTTTTCTATAATGGAACTATTATGCCTGTTGCCATTGGCTTTCTGGCGTGCGGATTGGGTTCATTACTGTTTATGCGTCTCGGAAAACCAAGTTAGGCTAAAAAGACTTGACTTAGCCACAAAACGGCAGGCACTGAGACAAACGACACCACGGTTTGCACCGTAAGCGTCGCTGCGTATAGCGGCGCATCACCGCCCATTTTCTTAGCAAGCACATATCCGTTCATGGCAGCTGGCACCGCCGCCAACACCATAAGCACATGGGCTGACATGCCACGCACACCAAAGAAATAGCAAAGCACACCCATCAGAAGCGGCACCCCAATTACGCGCCCGAGCACGCCAATCCACATTTCTTTGCTGGGTGAAAGCGCTGCTTTAAGGCTCAACCCTGCGCCGAGTGCAAGCAAGCTCAACCCAAGAGCAACGTCCGCTAGCAAATCAAGCCCCGTGACAATTGGCTTCCAAACCGGAATATT
>CAJXLH010000365.1 GCA_913055925.1 uncultured Maritalea sp.
CCGCCCATAACCGTTCGACATTCCAAGTTTTGAATTATCAATTAGCTAAAAAAATGGCAGCACCACAGCAATTGTGGGGCCGCCATTCACATTTTCTCGATTTTGCAATCACTGTTGCAAAATTATGACATTTTGGCGCCACCATCGTGAGCTTCGCTCACTCCCCGGCACCCCAGCCGATACGGTCAGCTGGGGTCTAGCCAAGGCGCGCGAGCGCTGCTTCAACACGTTCTTTTTTTGCAACAGCATCATCACGACGCTGTTTCTGATCATTGATCACGTGTTCCGGCGCTTTCGAAATGAACTGCTCATTTGCTAGCTTTTTGTCCACGCCTTCAATCTCTTTAGCGAGTTTTGCCAAATCTTTGTTCAAGCGATCTTTTTCAGCGTTGATGTCGATAACACCTGCGAGCGGCAAGCAATAAGTCGCTTCTTGCAGAACGACCTGAGCCGCCTCGCCCGGCACTTCATCAGCGAATGAAATGTCTTCAATGCGGGCCAAACGTGTCGCCATGGCTTTTTGGTTTTCAAGGCGTGCTTTCGTCTCGTCTGACGCACCAACAACAACCAAAGGTACCTTGGCACTCGCTGGCACATTCATTTCAACGCGCACAGAGCGAATACCGCTGATCAAGTCGATCAACCAGCCAAGTTCGGCTTCAGCCTTCTCATCAACCAAGTTTCCAATGTTAGGCCACTCGCTGATGATCAGTTTCTTTTCGCGTGCTGGACCGTTTGCACCAGTTTGTGCCCAAAGCTCTTCTGTAACAAACGGCATAAATGGGTGAAGCAATGCCAGAATTTGATCCAGTGCAAACGCTGCAGTTGCGCGGGTCTCTGCTTTGCGTGCTTCATCTTCGCCGTTGAAAACAGGCTTTGCCAATTCCACGAACCAGTCGCAGAACGTCCCCCAAACGAAGTCATAAGCCGCGTTCGCTGCTTCATTGAATCGATATGCTTCAATTGACTTTTCAACTTCCGCAACAGCTTTTGCAGTTCGGCTCAAAATCCATTTGTTAAGCGTGTCATTCACAGCAGTCGGATTGAAACCTTCGACACGAACACATTCGTTCATCTCAAGGAAGCGCGACGCATTCCAGATCTTTGTTACAAAGTTCCGATAACCCTCAACACGGGACAAGGACAGGCGGAGGTCGCGACCCTGCGCAGCCATCGCTGCCAGAGTGAAGCGTGTCGCATCTGCACCATATTCATCGATCAACACCAATGGATCGATCACGTTCCCTTTGGTTTTCGACATTTTCTGTCCGTGCTCGTCGCGCACAAGCGCGTGAACGTAGACCGTTTCAAACGGCTCTTCGCCCATAAAGTGCATGCCAAACATCATCATCCGGGCAACCCAGAAGAAAATGATATCGAATCCTGTAACCAGCGTGTTGGTTTGATAGTAAGTCTCAAGCTCTTTGGTTTTCTCGGGCCAACCCAGCGTTGAGAATGGCCAAAGTGCTGAAGAGAACCACGTGTCCAGCACGTCTTCGTCGCGTTTTAGCTTTTTAGTTTCGCCATAATGCGCGTCCGCAAGTTTTTGCGCTTCGCTTTCGTTTACAGCAACGAAGACCTCGCCGTCAGGTCCATACCATGCTGGAATTTGGTGGCCCCACCAGAGCTGACGGGAAATACACCACGGCTGAATGTTTTCCATCCACGCGTAATAGGTGTTTTCCCAGTTTTTCGGCACAAACTTTGTGCGGCCTTCTTTGACAGATGCAAGTGCAGGCTTTGCGAGTGTTGCTGCATCCACATACCACTGGTCTGTCAAGTATGGCTCGATAACAACAAGCTTAGATTTCTCGTCATGAGGAACAGAAATCACCTTGTCCTCAACTTCAACAAGAACGCCCAGCTCATCAAGGTCAGCCAGCACCGCTTTACGTGCATCAAAACGATCCATGCCTCGGTATTTTTCAGGCGCTTCATCGTTAATCTTGGCTTCGTCGGTAAAGATGTTGATCATTGGAAGATCGTGACGCTTGCCGACTTCAAAGTCGTTGAAATCATGCGCAGGCGTGATCTTTACCGCGCCGGACCCTTGATCTGGATCAGCGTGTTCATCCGCCACGATTGGGATTTTGCGTCCAGTCAGCGGCAAAACGACGTTCTTGCCAACCAAATCTTTGTATCGCTCATCGTCCGGGTGAACGGCGACCGCTGTGTCACCAAGCATGGTTTCAGGACGAGTTGTTGCGACAACAATGGTCTGATCGCTATCCTCGATCGGGTAACGCAAGTGCCACATGTGGCCGTTTACCTCGATATTCTCTACTTCCAGATCAGAAATCGCAGTTTGCAGAACCGGATGCCAATTCACTAGTCGCTTGTCTTTATAGATCAGGCCTTCTTCGTGAAGTTGAACGAACACCTTGAGCACGGCTTCGGATAGCCCGTCGTCCATTGTGAAGCGTTCGCGCGACCAGTCAGCAGATGAACCCAAGCGCTTTTGCTGCGATACAATGGTGCTGCCGCTCTCTTCTTTCCATTCCCAGACTTTTTCCAGAAACTTCTCACGGCCCATATCACGCCGCGACGGTTCTTGGCGTTCCATCAACTGGCGCTCAACAATCATCTGCGTTGCAATACCGGCGTGGTCGGTGCCTGGCTGCCACAACACATTCTT
>CAJXLH010000366.1 GCA_913055925.1 uncultured Maritalea sp.
CCGTGCCAAATTATGGCGGATATCCTTACTTACGAAGAGCATCGTGGTCCTGTTGAGGGTATCAAAATTGCTTGGTTGGGCGACAGCAATAATGTTCTCGCGTCTTGGATCCATGCGGCAGACATCTTTGGCTGCACCTTGAATATTGCCTGCCCAGAACAATATAGCCCAGATCAGGGTATGCAGGCAGACATAGATCATGCTAATGGCCGCATTAATGTCACGCGGGATCCAGAAGAAGCCATCAAGGATGTTGACTTGGTGATCACGGATACGTGGGTTTCGATGGGTGATTTAGATGCTAATATTCGCAGAGAAGCGCTGTCGCCATATCGCGTGACGCAAGAATTGATGAACAAAGCAAAACCAGATGCATTATTTATGCATTGTTTGCCTGCTCACCGTGGTGACGAGGTAACAAGTGAGGTTATGGATGGACCTCAGTCTGTTGTGTTTGACGAAGCCGAAAACCGAATGCACGCACAAAAGGCCGTGCTGGCTTGGGTGTTCGGAATAGAGGAATTGAATGACTGAAGACTTTTTGAAAGCAGCAGGTCTTGATCGAGAAGAAACCGGGGGCGACAGTGTCGTCCCTTTTGCTGTTGAGACCCTAGATGTACGTGGCCGCTCAGTACGCCTCGATGAGGCGTTGGACACCATTTTGCGCCGTCACAACTATCCTAAACCCGTCGCGCGTCTGCTTGGTGAAGCTATCGTGTTGGCGTCGCTTATCGGTTCGTCTTTGAAGTTTGAGGGGCGCTTCATTCTTCAAACGCAAACCGACGGTCCGGTGAATTTGATCGTTGTTGATCTGCAAACACCTAACGGCATTCGCGGATATGCGCGCTTTGATCAAGAAGCCCTAAACGCTGCTGCGGAAAAAGGTGAGCTGTCGCCAGAACAATTGCTCGGTAAGGGCATCCTCGCCATGACCATCGATCAGGGTGAAAATACCGATCGCTATCAAGGCATCGTGCAACTTGATGGTTCAACGCTCGAGCAGGTGGCCCATAGCTACTTCATGCAGTCCGAGCAAATCCCAACGCTTGTGCGCTTAGCGGTTGCTGAAATGCAAAACAAGGGCGATGCAAATGCAAAATGGCGCGCAGGCGGTATGCTTGTGCAACATTTGCCCGAACATGGTGGCCGCACAATGCCGGACTTGCCCGGCGATGGCGACTTTGACAATGCAGAAACAACCGACACTTCATTTGAAGAGGAAAATGGTTGGACAGAAGCGCGTGCACTGGTTGAAACCATTGATGACCACGAATTGGTGGATCCAGATGTCTCGCACGAGCGCTTATTGTTCCGCTTGTTCCACGAGCAAGGTGTGCGCGTTTTTGACCCCATGGACATGGTGGAAAAATGCGGCTGTGATGCAGACAAAATTGAGTTGATGTTGACGCAATTCTCAAAAGAAGACATCGCTTCGATGATCAAAGATGACGAGATTGAAGTAACCTGTGAGTTCTGCTCAACCCAGTATTTCTTCAATCCAAATATGTTTGGTATCGACCAAAACTGATCTAGTTGCGGGCCCACGCCGTAACCTTTCCAAAGTTTCATTTGTTGTTCGCCTGTTGCGGGCGTACGATTAACGGGATTGGAATTGGTCAATGGATGGGCCCGTACTTATGCTGCACAAAACCCAAGAGGCTGAGCAGCCTTTAGACACAAACGAAGCACCAAAGAAGAAAAAGCGCGTTGGATTTTTCGGTGCGCTGTTCCGCTTGTTGCTCGCTTTTGGCATATTGGGTGGTGCGGGATACTACGCTTTCACGATGGTGTCCGCTCGACCAGAGCCGCCCAAGCGCGAAGCTCGTGAGCGTACTTTCACGGTGCAGTCGACCCCTGCAGCATTTGGCGCCTTCCAGCCGAGCTTGGTCTTTTATGGCGAAGTAACCGCTTCCCGGACGCTTGATATTCGCTCGCAAGTTGCTGGCAAAATTGTCGACATTGCCCCGGCGCTGGAAATCGGGACGGAAGTCAAAAAAGGTCAGCTGATTGCTGCTATTGACGATTTCAATTATCGCGGCGCGTTAACAGAAGCCAATGCTTCTCTCGCAGAAGCTGAGTTCTCTCTCGCTGAGGCCAGCGAGCGTTTGGCGCTTGAGCGGGCAAACCTGCAATTTGTACAATCTCAATACGACCTCGCGGTGCGCGACTTTGAACGCGCTAAATCTTTGTTCGATGCAGGCTCGATCACCGAAAAATCATTGGATGATCGTGAGTTGATCGTTTCTCAACGCGAGCAGGCCGTTTTGCAGCGCCAAAGCAATATTGTCATTCAAGAAGCGCAATTGAGCCGCCAACAAGCAGCGCTCGAGCGCATTCAGTGGCAAGTGGAGCGCGCAGAACGCAATGTTGAAGACACCAAAATATTTGCACCATTTGATGGCATCATAACCGCCGACAATGTCGAGCTTGGCCGCGTCATCAACAACAACGAGGTTTTGATCAGCCTTTATGAAAAAGACGCGCTAGGTGTGCGTTTCACCATGTCTGATCAACAGTTTGGGCAGCTTTCAAATGACGGGCTGATCGGCCGTGAAATTGAAGTGGTGTGGGAAGTTGACCCGCAGCCAATTGTTGCAAGCGCGAACATAGACCGCGTTGGCGCGCAGATCG
>CAJXLH010000367.1 GCA_913055925.1 uncultured Maritalea sp.
CCATTCAGCAGCAAAGTCACACAATTGCCGTGCCGCCAGAGATGCTGGCCGGTGGTGAGCATTATGCGCTGGAAGTGCGTGGTGACTCCATGATCGACGCCGGGATTTTTGATGGCGACACCGTGCTCATTAAAAAGCAGATTACGGCCGCGAATGGTGAGATTGTCGTAGCGTTGGTTGACGGTGAAGAGGCAACCTTGAAGCGCTTGCGCAAAAAGGGTCAGTCCGTCGCCCTTGAAGCAGCAAACCCTGCTTATGAAACAAGAATTTTCGGACCTGATCAGGTGGCTGTTCAGGGACGTTTGGTCGGTTTATTTCGCAAGTACTGACCCGTTAGGGCCTCTGGTTCTAGCATCCCCCTAATTGCGAACACTGGGCCCGGCATCGCCTCGATTGCCGGGTCATTTTGTTTCGAGAACCCAAATTATGGTCGCCAGGGCCTAGCATTATCCTTGATCGCCCAATCCACGCGCCAGCCAGTATTTTGGTCTGGATAAAGATAGGCAACACCATTTTCATCTAATTGCGACTGCAAAATGACCATAGATGTCTCGCAGCGATGATCACCCCGCATTTTCATAATGAGCACGTCAACTTGGCCGCATTCCTCATGAAATGCTGCCGTGGTTTTCGCAATTGCAATCGAACCCAAGTCGGTTTTGGCAAAACACCCTTGCCGATCGCAATGTCCAATGGCGTCACGTTCTAGCAATTGAGCATCAAACCGTTCAGCCCAAACCCGCAATGTGAAGCTATTTGATTTGCGCCCAAGTACGGCAAATCCTTCACTCGTGCGCACAACCACGCCTTGCGTCGTATCCGACACGATGATGTTCGGCGGTGTCGTTGCACCGAACAGCAAGAAAACGAATGCAAATGCACTTGGCCCCACGAGCTTTAGCCAACCACCGAAAAAGCTAAGCCACGCCAAAGCAAAGAGCGCGGCGAACATCGTCCAGTTGGCGTAAACTGGTGTCACGGTGAGTGCACCACTTTTCTTTGCGATGAATTGTGCAACCTCTACTACGACACCAATGCCCCAGCCCATCGGCACAAGGCCAATTTGCTCAAGTCCAAATGGCATCAATAGGACCGATAAAAACCCAAATGGCAGCACCCAAAACCCAACTATCGGCACGGCGATCAGATTGCCAATCAAACCGAACGGTGCAAACTGCTGGAAGTGAAATGCAGCTATTGGCGCAGTGACAATGCCCGCCACAATGCTGGTGAATGCAAGACCGCTAACGCCTTTCGCCCAAGTAGGCAGTTCGAACGGCATTTTTCTGGTTTCGCTATAAGCCGCCACCAATCCCAACACGGCGACAAATGACAGTTGAAAACCGGGTTTGAATATTTCAGCGGGAAACAAGTTAATGATGAGTAACGCCGCCAAAGCAGCATTGCGCATGGTAATGGCCCGACGACCAAACAACATCGCTCCGAAAGCCAACAACAACATGATCGTGGCCCGTTGCGTCGCGAGGTTTGAACCGGATACCAGCAAATAGGCAAGAGCGACGATGACGGCAATTCCAATTGCAAACGGCCGAACCCAGCGATCAGATATTCTCAGAGACACAAACAAAGCTCGAGATAGAATTAACGCGGTGCCCACAACCAGCGTGAGGTGAAGCCCTGAAATTGCCAGAACATGGGCAAGTCCTGCCTTCGCGATTTGGTCCCGAAGTTCTGCGGCAATATCCGTTTGATCTCCAATGATAAGCGCTTTTGCAATTGCGGCTTCTTGTGCCGATAGGCTGCCATCGATGCGATCGGAAATCTCACCCCGAGCGCCGTCAACCAAATGCTGGAAGCGCAACTCGTCCGACCGTCGCACCGCCACGGGCCCCAGCGAACTGGCATAGGCGCCAATTCCTGAAAAGTAGCTTGAAAATTGCGCATCATATCCGCTAACCACAACCGGCTTTGGCACCGGCGCGAACCTGATGCGACCAGAAACAACATCGCCAACGCGCACCTGATCTGTTGTGTGAACTGGCTTAATTGTTAGCCTTGCGTACTTTATTCCATCCAAACGGCGATCATTAGCGCGATCTACAGACACAAGGACGGACGTTCCACCAGCACGCTCACCAATGATTTGCACAACCATCATCTCAGCTTGTTCCGTGACAATTGGATAGCTGAGCATTTTCGAACCAAAGAATTGGCTATGCACATTCATCAAGCAAAAACCCGAAAACACTGAGGCAGCAATCACCCAACCATAGGCAACGCATTTACGGCTGCGAATGAAGACCATCCCGGCGGTCACGACGGTTGCTCCACAGGTGACGAGTAATGACGGCTCACTTTGCGCAAACCGATAGATAACGATGCCCAACACCAAGGCGAACGGCACTAAAATGATAAAACTGCGCGGCAAAACTGCTTGTTTGAATATCGTCGCCAAATATCCCAAGCTGAGAACACCTCGAGGCTTTTTGGGCTGCCGAAAGTACGCAGGTGGCCGTCCGGTAAAATCTCGTCGGATCTTGCCGGGAACAGTATTGCTTAAATTATCCGTTTCGCTGTCGACAGCGGCCACTTTGATGCCCCATCTTGCGCATTATGCCGCTTATGTTACACATGCACCCAAAAATCGCCAAA
>CAJXLH010000368.1 GCA_913055925.1 uncultured Maritalea sp.
GCTTGTGGCCTTCCGCTTTAACACGCCAACTGGCTCAACATTGTTGCAAAACGGTTTGCAAGAATTGTTCACGGGCAAAAAGTCTGCTGCTGAAGTTGCAAAAGACATTAGCGACGGCATCAAAGGCGCCGAATAAGTCGTAAGAAAATTGGATTTGGAGGCAGAGCTCCCGCCTCCAAAAACCTATCGGCTGACGCATGACCCTTACATGTGTCAGCCGTTGAGCTCCCCCAGAACTCCAGGACCAGATTAAACATGGCAACCATTCAGCTTAACAACGTGACCAAAAATTTTGGTGGTGTTGAAGTTATCCACGGCGCAAACCTTTCGGTAGAAGATGGCGAGTTCGTCGTTTTTGTTGGGCCTTCTGGATGCGGTAAGTCCACATTGTTGCGCTTGTTGTCTGGCCTGGAGGATCTTTCCTCAGGCGAAATCGCGATTGACGGTGCACGTGTTGACCATTTGCCACCTGCTCAACGCGGTCTCGCGATGGTTTTCCAATCATATGCGCTTTATCCGCATATGACGGTTTATCAAAACATGTCTTATGCGCTCAAAGTGGCGCGCAAGAGCAAACAAGAAACTGATCAGCGTGTTCGTGCGGCGGCTGAGATTTTGCAGCTAACAGAATATTTGGATCGAAAGCCAAAAGCGCTTTCTGGCGGACAGCGACAACGGGTTGCCATTGGCCGTGCGATTGTTCGCGAACCGCGTGTGTTTTTGTTTGACGAGCCCTTGTCCAATTTGGATGCGAAGTTGCGGGTTCAGATGCGCATCGAGCTGACGAACCTGCATAAGCAACTCAAATCCACAATGATTTACGTTACCCACGATCAGGTTGAAGCCATGACCATGGCTGACAAGATTGTGGTGATGCGGGCCGGAAACATTGAGCAGGTGGGTGCACCACTTGATCTGTTTAACCGACCAAACAACAAGTTTGTCGCTGGTTTTATTGGCTCGCCATCGATGAACTTTTTTGAAGGCAAGATAGTTGTCGGCACAGATGACGACTATCAGATGCAAATCGGCGGCGGACCGGCAGTTACCTTTAAGACCAGCCAATCCCTAACGGTTGGCGACAGTGTAACTTTGGGCATTCGTCCCGAAGATTTGCAACCCGTTGAAGACGACAAGCACGCCACCATTGCAGGCGCTGTTTCTGCCGTTGAACGTCTAGGTTCGCAAACTTATGCCTATGTGAAGACGGCACAAAATGACAATGTGGTTGTTCACTATGCGGGCGATTTGGATATCGATGTTGATCAAGAGCTAAAGCTCGGCTTTGATCTTGGCAAATGCCATTTGTTTGGCCCGGATGAACAACGCATTGAGATGGACGTTTAATATGGCTTCTTCGGTTTCTTCCCCAAACGATTTTGAAAAAGCGCAGGCGCGGCGACACAATTTGCGGCGCCTTTGGCTTGCATTTTTGCTGTTCCCCGCCGTTGCGATTTTGCTCACCTTTGTTTTCCTTCCGATGGCCTCTGCCATTTGGTATTCGGTTTACGATTGGGATGGCCTGGTTCGCGGTGAATTTGTCGGCTTGGCGAATTTTCAAGAAGTGCTTTTCAATCCGCAAAACAATAAGTTCTTGTTCAATGCCTTTGCAAACAACGTAAAGGTTTTTGTGGCACTGATGATCGTGCAAAACGGTTTGGCGTTGGCGTTGGCGCTATTGTTGGCACGAGAGCCTAAGGGCTATCGTTTCTATCAGGTGGCATTCTTTTTGCCGGTGATCCTTTCAACGGTCATTATTGGTTTTCAGTGGAAGCTTTTCCTCAATCCGATTTTTGGGTTGGTCAACACGTTCCTTCGTTATGTGGGCTTGGGCGAGTGGGCCATGCCCTGGCTCGGTTTGCCAGAAACAGCGCTTGGTTCGATGATTTTGGTGAACACTTGGCACTGGGTTGGATTTCCCACATTGGTGTTTTTGGCCGCCATTCATCGCATTCCGAAAGACCTGATTGAAGCCGCGCGGCTTGATGGCGCTAGTGAGTGGGCTATAGCCAAAGACGTCATTTGGCCTCTAATGGCGCCGGCAGTAACCATCATCGTGGTTTTGACCTTTATCGGTTCATTCAATTGGTTTGAAATCCCCTACATCATGGGTGGGTTGGAAGGCTCTCCGGCCTATTCAACCGACATGTTGGGCCTTTTGTTCTACCGGACGGCATTTGGTTCGGTGAGTACAGGTAACTCTGACTTTGGTACGGGCTCGGCCCTCGCGGTTTTGATCTTTGTGTTCATTTTCACCTTCTCGACAATTGCCACCAAATATCTGACCAGCCGCGAAGTGGAGCTTAGCTAACCATGCAAAACCAAGCGCAAAAAAGAACAGATATTGGCACCTGGTTGATGCACATCTTTTTGGGCGTCAATGCCGTGATCATGCTGTACCCAATCTTCATGATGGCGCTCTCAGGGTTCAAAACGAATAAAGAGATATTCTCCGCGCCGTTTGCCTTGCCGCAATCGTTCAGTTTTGAAAATTTTGCGGTGATTTGGAATGAAACGGATGTACCGCGCTATTTCCTCAACTCAACCATTGTAACCGGCCTGTCGGTCGCGTTGTTGCTCGTGGTTGGCACCATGGC
>CAJXLH010000369.1 GCA_913055925.1 uncultured Maritalea sp.
AAGACATAGGAAGCGGTTTCAGTATTCAATCTGACCAAGTGGGTGCTGTTGATCGCAGCGGGCTTGCTGGCAGGTCCCAATGCCAACGGACACCCTCGACTTCCAAACAAGGCAAAAGACGCATTGCCGGACCAAGATGGGTCTGCTCGGTTTCGACGTGATAATCGGCGTCGATTGGGTTGATGGATTGACCCGCCTTCTCGTTTCGCGCTGTTTGGATCAAGCTATGGGCGGTTCGCGCCAATGAGAGCTTTGCTGTGACGCCACACCCCTCCTCATTTCGACGCTTGAGACCAATGATGGCCGTCGCTGCCGCAAGGTAGCCTGTTGCGTGATCCAACGCTTGTACTGGCAATGGGTGAGGTTTACCGTCCCCTTGTTGCTTCATGCCAAAATCGGCAATCCCCGAACTCATTTGCACCAAGGAGTCGAACCCACGGCGATTGCGCCATGGCCCCGTCCAACCGTAGGCATTGTGCGTCACTTCAATCAGTTGCGGATTAATGTCGCGAATTGTTGCCTCAGAAAGACCCAACCGTTTCAATGCATCAGCTCGCAAGCCGTGAACCAGAACATCCGCTTCGGTCAGCAGTGCCTTAAAGTTTTGAAAATCACCATCGGTTTTTAGATCGAGATGTGCGCAGCGTTTCCCTATGGTCAGCTCTTCATAAAGCCCCGGTTCGTCCCAGTTTGTTGGGTCGATCCGCAACACATTCGCGCCCAGCGCGGCTAAAGTCCGGGTGCAAACCGGCCCTGCAATTACGCGCGTCAAATCGAGCACCTTTATGCCTGCGAGCGGCCTTTCGGCATCGACACTTTGCCTTTTTGGTTGCCCACCATCAAAGGTCTGCCAAGCGACTAGCGGTTCGGCGGCAAGGCTTTTGCCTTGTGGATGCAGCGCCCATTCATCCATTGAACGCATTTGCGCCGCTGCGCCGTTTTCACCAACGATTGCCGTTTCGAGATCTATCGCGGTCCACGACTTTACCGCTTCCGCGACCGCATCCCGATTTGAGGCGACGCCAAGCACTTTTAGAGCCGTAAGCTTATGATGCGGCGCGTTTGTGTGCAGACGTATCCAGCCGTCAGCGCATTGATAATCCCCCGCGATTTCGTCCCAAACCGCAGGGGCATTTGGGTCCAGCAAATGTAAGCTCGAACCAAACCAGAGCGAGGCGAGGCGCTGGTTAACTTGCACGGTGGGAGACTTCTGATCTTCATCAAAAGACATCAATGCTCGCAGCGCCTCACCAACAGCTAAAACCGAAGCAGATGCCATTTCTGAGACTGCGAAATAGGAAGGCAATTGTGCACACTCAACGATTTCACTGGTCACCAAACGGTCACTCATTGGCAACTGCAACGCGGTGCGAAACTCTTTTAGAAATGGGTTCTTCATCTACCAAGGCTCCTGTTGAGCACAACAAAAACAGGGCTTTACTGACCGGTCAATCTTGATCAATATAATCAATATGAAAAAATTACCCCCCGCCTCGCAGTTTCAACTGCAAGCCAGCGAAGTTTGCGCACAACTCGGTATTTCTCGCGACACGCTTTATGCCTATGTCAGCCGGGGTCTAATTCGGAAAATCGCTGACCCGTTAGATGCGCGCAAGAGCCTTTATCACGCAGATGATTTGCAGAAATTGATTGCACGTCAAAAGCGGCCCCGCGCCCGACAGGATGTTGCATCGTCAACCATCAATTGGGGCGAGCCAGTGTTGCAATCTGCGATCACCGAAATTCGGGACGAGCAGCTTTTCTATCGCGGACACTCTGCTGTGAAACTCAGCCAAACAAAGAGCTTTGAAGAGGTTTTTGAACTGCTCGCAGGCATCTCATTCACATCGCGCAAAGCCAACAAATCCGATCCCGTTCCAAGCGAAATCCTGCGTCACAAACTACCCATTAATCGCTTGATGGTGTTTTTGGCCGAAGAAGCCACACAATTGGGATCACTTGGCGGCGCGCAAAGCGTTCGGCGTATAATGTCGCGCGCAGGCATTATCACAGCAGGATTGTCTCAAACGAATGCAACAAAAAGCATCGCTGAAACGCTCGCGCAAACATGGTGTCCGGACAAAAAAGGATCGGCACAACAACTCAACGCGGCGCTTATTCTGTGCGCAGATCATGAACTAAATGCGTCCGCTTATGCTGCCCGTGTAGCGGCGTCGGCGCGGGCCAATTTGGGCGCATGTTTGCTCTCCGGCATTGCCACACTTTCGGGGGATGCCCACGGTGGCGCGACCAACCTTGCCCGAGATTGGGAGAAAAAGGCCGCCACATTGTTGGATAACAAAAAAGCATTATCGCAGTTTGTGACTGACAATCGGCCGCCCGGTTTTGGGCATCCGTTTTATCCCAACGGTGACCCGCGCGCGAACGAGCTTTTGCGGATCGCCAATGCGGACAAGAAGTGGCGCACTCTCATTCGAGATGTACATCGCATTCACGGTGTGTGGCCGACACTAGATTTTGGCTTAGCCGTTTTGGAAGATGCGCTTGATCTGCCGAAAGGCAGCGGTTTGGGCATCTTTGCCTTGGGGCGCATGGCAGGGTGGATTGCCCATAT
>CAJXLH010000370.1 GCA_913055925.1 uncultured Maritalea sp.
AAGAAATGGTCGAAGACGTAACAGCCGCTATTGAAGCGTTTCCAAAAGAAGATGCCGAAGGCTACAAGCTTTACTCTGGTTGGACTGAAGAAGATGCTAACCCAGCTGTTGGTTTCCAGCGTGTTGATCACGACCGCTATCAATGGATTGTTGATATGCGTCAGTGGATCAAAGAGCAACGCCGCAAAGGCTAATCAATTAACAAGAAGGGCGGAGCCAAGCTTCGCCCTTTTTTGCTGAGGTTGAAGATAAAATGGCTATGCAGACCGCGATCTCAAGCGACGTAACAAGTTCCACAGCTATAAATGATTTTGAGCGCGATTTTGCCGAACACCGGCGTCGTACTCGCCTTTATTGGGCAGTTGGCACGTTGATGTTTTTTGTCATCTTTTATGTGACAGCGTTGATCGGTGACTTTTTTAAAGTGACCCAGGTTTCATTGCCTGATGGTTCGCGTGAATGGATGTGGGTCATCCCTGCTGGTATTCCAAGGCTTGGCGAATATATTTCGCAAACAATTCCGCATTTGTCATGGGACACATTGGGGGCAGATCTCGCAAACTGGTTTTGGCGTTGGCCGGTTTGGATGAACCTCCTATTTGAGACCATCCTTATCGCATTTATGGCGACCGCCTTTGGCGTTTTTGGTGGCTTTGTTCTCTCCTTTCCTGCTGCGCGCAACCTAACGCCCAACAAATATGTCCTGTGGATTTCAAGGCGCTATTTGGAAATCGCACGCACCGTGCCAGAGCTCGTGTGGGCGTTGATTTTTGTTTTTTGTTTTTCTGTTGGCCCGATGGCCGGTGTGCTGGCGATTGGCCTGCACGCGACGGGATCGCTCGGCAAGCTTTACTCTGAGGTCAACGAGAATATAGACATGCGGCCGCTTGAGGGCGTGAAAGCCGCTGGTGGAAGTTGGTTCGATCAGATCCGCTATGGCGCGGTGCCGCAGATTATGCCGAATATCATCAGCTACACATTGCTGCGTTTTGAGATCAATGTGCGCGCGTCTTCTATTATCGGTTATGTGGGTGCAGGCGGCCTTGGCCAGGAATTCCGAACCGCCATGAGCTTTCAAGAATATACCGACCTCTCCGCGCTTTTCGTCATCATCTTCTTCACCGTGATGATTATCGACTATCTATCTGAAAAACTCCGCCACCGCGTTATTGGCATGGGAGAGCGATCATGAATGTATCTGAACAAGAAATCGAACATTATCGCGCCACCGCGCCACACCTGTTCAGCGAACCGTTGGCGGTGCGCCTGCGAAGGGTTGGCGTATGGTCGGCAATCGCAATTTTGTTTGTTTATTGCCTTGTTGTCTTCGACTTTTCGCCCACGCGCATCATGACGGGTCTTGAACGCTTTGGGCGCGTAATGAGCTTCATGTTTCCACCCCATATCTGGACCAGCTGGACGGAGTTTTCGCCAATTGTGGAAGGCCTTTTGGAAACATTGGCCATCGCGTTTTTGGGTACGGTTTTGGGTGCGGTTATTGCCTTTCCTCTTTCGTTTCTTGGCGCAAAGAACATCAACAAAATCCCGTTTCTCCGTCACACTGCGCGCCGTGGTTACGATGTGGTTCGGGCCTTTGAGACCCTTGTTCTGGCGCTGATCTTCATCCGGGCTTTTGGTCTTGGCCCATTGCCTGGCATTTTGGCGATGGCGGTATCTGAAATTGGCACTTTCGCAAAGCTGTTCTCTGAGGCGATTGAAAACACCTCAGAGAAGCCCGTTGATGGTGTTAAGGCTTCGGGTGGATCACGTTTCCAAACGGTGCGATTTGGCGTCATGCCACAGGTTAGCCCCGTGATCATTTCAATCCTATTGTACAATTTTGAAAGTAATGTGCGTTCTGGCACCATTTTGGGCATTGTTGGCGCGGGGGGCATTGGCTTTTTGCTCTCAGATCGCATTGCCGCCTATAAATGGGGAGAAGCTTGGTCGATCATCTTCTTGATCATCGCGATGGTCTATCTGATTGACTGGCTCAGCGGCAAAATCCGCGCCAAGATCATTGGCGAACAGGTTTTGGCCAAATGAAACAGCTGACCGAAGCTCCCAATATTCACCCAGACGCCGATGTGGTTGATTGCCAACTTGGCGTTTGGACCGAGGTTGGAAAAGGCACCCAAATGCGCGAAAGCGAAATGGGTGACTTTTCCTACATCACCAAAGATTGCAGCGTTGTTTGGACGAAGATCGGTAAGTTTTGCTCCATCGCAAACGCCACTCGGCTAAATCCGGGCAATCACCCCACCTGGCGGGCGCTTCAACACCATTCTGTCTATCGTGCAGCCCAATATGGTCTTGGGGAAGACGATGCAGCTTTCTTTGATTGGCGTAAACAACACAGCGTGACCATCGGGCATGATGTTTGGATTGGGCATGGCGTAACAGTGGTCGCGGGTGTAACCATCGGCAATGGCGCGGTGATTGGCGCTGGGGCGGTGGTGACAAAGGATGTCGCGCCATACACTGTTGTTGGCGGTGTGCCTGCGAGGTTCATTAAGCGCCGGTTTTCAGAAATACAGGCAGATAAATTGCAAGAG
>CAJXLH010000371.1 GCA_913055925.1 uncultured Maritalea sp.
CGCCCAAAATTACACCCGGGAAAACCGCCGCCATGAACAGATCACCGACGGAAAGCGCCATCTGGTCCGCCATGATCACAAGCATGATTGATGGTGGAATGAGAATACCGAGCGTGCCCGATGCCGAAACCACGCCAGCAGCCAAACGCGGCGAATATTTCTGTTGCATCATGGATGGCAGAGAAAGCACACCCAGCAATACAACTGATGCGCCGATAATGCCGGTTGATGCCGCCAGGATGATACCAATAACAGTGACGGTGATCGCCAGACCACCACGTGTGCGGCCGAAGAGCTTCTGCATCGATGACATCAAACGCTCCGCGACGCCACTTTCATCAAGCATCAGCCCCATGAAAATGAACATCGGCAACGCGACCAAAACCGCATTCGACATCGTCGCATAAATTCGGTTCACCGTCGCGCCGAGCGTTAAATAATCAAGTCCTGTCAGCGTCTCTTCGAGGCCGGTCCAGTTCATCATGCCATTGTCGAATAGATAAGCAACGCCGCAGAAAAGCACACCAACGCCTGCAAGCGTCCACGCGACTGGGAAGCCCGTGAAAAGCAACGCAATGAAACTAATGAACATCGCGATAACGAGTTTTTCTTCCGTTGTTTCTACAAGGAAGCTCAAGCCAAATGCGACAACTGCGAACAGTGCAAGAGCACCAAAAATCAAGCCAAGGCCTGAACCTGTTTTTTCGTCAGCGCGCCGTTCCAGCAGCGCATGAACATCATGGATTAGGCGCGCCAGTGCCGCGATACCAAGAAGGATAAAGCTAAGGGGAATAATGGCCTTAAAGGCCCATCGCGCAGGCAGACCAATCGGGCTATCTGAACGCTCATTTACCCGGAAGCTTTCGTAAAAATAGTCGTATCCCTGATCGATCATCAGATAGATGAAAGGTACCAACAGGGCGAGAATACCAACAACTTCAATTATGCGCTGGGCCTGCCGGCTAAGCTGCATATAAAGAAGGTCAACGCGCACATGGCTGTCTGTCACCATGGCATAGGATATGCCGACCATGGTCACTAGACCATAGAAATGCCATTGGATTTCATCGAGCTTTGGATAGCTTTGGTTAAAGGCGTATCGCAAGACAACTTGCGCCACAATTGCGAGCACCAACAATAGGTTGGCCCACATCACCACGGAGCCGATTGCTTTTACAAATCGATCGAGCCAAACAGCTACTGCTTGCTTGTCCGTATCTGGATGCTCAGAGATTTCTTCATATACGGCAACTGGGTCCGTTTGCCCGTCATTATTGTTTGTCATCGCCCCACTCCCTTAACCTCAAAACAATGCGCACTCATTAGAGCGCGCATCGTCAAAGTTTTCAAACTTATGCAAACATTCGTTTGAGTGCTTATTTACGCGGAAGGAACGCGTTTTCTTTCCAAACCTGGTAGCCTGAACGATATTCGTTCAAGTCCGCCAATACTTTGGCAAAGAACTCGTCGCCAGCAGCACGCTCTTCAGCAACCTCTTCCCAAGCACCGCGGTAGGTGTCGAGCATTTCTTGAGACCACTGTTTGATGATCACGCCGTTGTTTTCGACGTTGTCATTCATCGCAGAGAACTGGATCGCTTCACCTTCTGCAAAGCTGTCTGCAACAGAAGCTTTACATGCGTTTTCAACGATTGCTTTGTGCTGTTCGCTCATTTGATCCCACTGTGTGCCGTTGATCAAAAGCTCAAACAATGTGGCTTGCTGGTGCCAACCTGGGAAGTAGTTGTACTTCACGATTTTATGTAGGCCCAAACGTGTATCAACTGCTGGCTGAGAGAACTCAGTCGCGTCAATCGCACCTTTTTCAAGCGCTGGGAAAATCTCGCCACCAGGCAACAATGAAGTCGCAACACCAAGCTTTTGCATCACTTCGCCACCAAGACCGAAGAAGCGCATTTTCAAGCCCTTTAGGTCTTCAGGTGAGTTAATTTCATTGGCGAACCAACCAGAAGTTTCAGGCGCGTTGATCGCACAAGGGATCACGTGAACGTCATAGCCTGCTTGGTCATACATTTCTTGGTAAAGCGCACGGCCGTTACCGTAATATAGCCAACCCATATATTCGCCAGCTTCTGGACCGAATGGTACGGCAGAGAACAATGGTGATGCTGGGATTTTGCCTGCCCAGTAACCCGCTGTCGCATAACCAGAGTTCACTTTACCTGATGACACCGCATCCAAAATTTCAAATGGCGGCACAAGCTTGTTTGGCTCGTAAACTTTCATCTTCAGTGTGCCACCTGACATCAAGTCAAGCTGCTCAGCCAGACGTGGTACCGGTGAACCAAGGCCTGGAAGGCTAGTTGAAAATGTCACCGGTGTTTTCAACAACACTTTATCTGCAGCAAATGCACCAGATGCACTCGCCATAGTCGCTGCAACTGCAACGCCTGCTAGAAGTTTTTTCATTTGTCTCCTCCAATCGCCCAAAAGCGGGCACAAAATGAAACGCACACGGCAAAAACATGCCGTCATATTGGTAAATAAACTTGACCAATAAGAAATTGTCAACACAATACTCACCAACTTTA
>CAJXLH010000372.1 GCA_913055925.1 uncultured Maritalea sp.
TGAACGCGCTGTTGGAGAGCTGGACGCTGGCTATGGCATTGATCAAATGCAATTGCGCGCAGTAGAGGCTGAGCTGTTGCCCGTTGAACAAATTGGCGATCACAATGCACAAAATGCCGACGCCCTAGATGATCTAGTCAGTCGAATTGGCAGTCGAATTGGCATTGAAAATATTATGCGATTTTTGCCCTGTGCAACGCATATTCCAGAACGTAGTTTTTCGCTTTCGCCAGCGGCATGGTCACAACCTGTTTCCAAGTGGCCCAACACACCACCACGCCCATTGCAAATTTTCCCACCGGAACCAATTGAAGGTCGAGATCGTACACCGCCCAAATCGTTTAAATGGCGACGTATGGGGCTCGCGGTTCAAAAAACTATCGGCCCTGAGCGGATTACCCCTGAATGGTGGAGCCTTGACGACAATTGGCGACGCGGTCTGCGCGATTATTGGCGTGTGGAAACCAAACAGGGCTATCGCTTGTGGTTGTTTTATACACCACAAAATCCGGGATGGTTTGTGCAAGGGGAGTTTGCATGAAGCATCTGCCAATCATGCCTAGCAAAATCATTTATGATTATGCCGAATTATGCATCACCACCAATTTTACTTTTTTAACCGGCGCTTCGCATCCAGAAGAACTGGTCGCACGTGCGGTCGAGTTAAACATGCCTGCCTTTGCCATCACCGACAAAAACTCGCTTGCGGGCGTGGTGCGGGCTTTTTCTGCACTCAAGGAAATAGAGCGTGAACGTCAAGAAGCCGAAGAAAAACAACAGGCGCTGATTGTACGCTCAAAGAAACGCATCGATTCTAGCTCACGACAAGATGTCGGTCGGAACCAAGAAATTGGCGTTGCTGTATCCAATCGTCTGCCAAAATTGATCGTTGGGTGTCGACTTGTTTTAGTAGATAGCCCCGTCGATTGGATCGCATTACCGCAAGACAAAAAGGCCTATTCACAACTGTGCCGTTTATTGACCAAAGGCAAACGTCGGGCAGGAAAAGGCGACTGTCGGCTGCGTTTTACGGATCTGTTTGATCACTGCGCTGGCATGGTGATGATTGGCTTACCGCAGGAAAAACTGGTAGATAAACTGGTTATCTCGCACCTGCATCAAATGGGTGAGCGTTTTCCCGGACAGGTCTATCTAGGCGCTGCGCCTAAATATGACGGCGATGATCAAACCTATTTCAACCAATGCGCACGGCTCGCATCGCGCTTGGCCACGCCAATGGTAGCGGTTGGCGATGTGTTGATGCACCGTGCCAACCGACGACAGATGGCAGATATTCTCACCTGTATGCGTGAACATATCACCATCGATGAAATCGGGCGTAGAGCCCAACCCAATGGTGAACGCCGGTTAAAAAATGCACTCGACATGGAGCGTGTGTTTTTCAATCACCCAAGCGCTATTCGCCGATCATTGGAAATTGCGGCACGTTGTGAATTTCAATTGGATGAGTTGTCATACAACTACCCAAGTGAGGTTAGCACTGAGGAAAGTGCGCAGGAGCGTCTCACACGTTTAACATATGAAGGATTGAAACGTCGGTGCCCAGCAGGCATTCCCGATCGTTATCTTCAACTTGCAGAAAAGGAACTCTCACTCGTTGGAGAGCTGAATTACGCTGCCTATTTTTTAACAGTGAGCGATATTGTTGAGTTTGCACGTTCAAAAAGCATCTTATGTCAGGGGCGTGGTTCGGCTGCTAATTCTATTCTTTGTTACGCGCTTGGTATAACGGATGTCAGTCCCGAGATGATTACCATGGTCTTTGAGCGCTTCATCTCGCGTTATCGCGGTGAACCACCAGATATCGACGTGGACTTTGAACATGAGCGCCGCGAAGAGGTTATCCAACATATCTACGAAAAATACGGGCGTCATCGGGCCGGCATTTGTGCCACAGTGATCCATTTCCGTTCGCGTAGTGCCATTCGTGAAGTGGGCAAAGTGATGGGCCTTTCGCAAGATGTAACGGCTGCGCTTTCTGGGCAGATTTGGGGCTGGTCAAATGGCGGCGCGGACACCAAACGCATGCAAGAGCTAGGGCTTGATCTCAATGACCCACGATTAAGGCAAACAGTGCGTTTAATTGGTGAGATTATCGGCTTTCCGCGCCATTTGTCCCAGCATGTGGGCGGGTTCGTTATCACACAGGATCGGCTGGATGAATTGTGCCCGATTGAAAATGCGGCCATGGAAGACCGGACCATTATTGAATGGGACAAGGATGATATTGATGCACTGAAAATCTTGAAAGTTGATGTTTTAAGCCTTGGCATGCTGACCTGCATTCGCAAAGCTTTTGATTTGATTGATAAACACCATCAAGAACAATGGACCCTAGCCAAAGTTCCACAAGATGATAGGCAGACTTATGACATGCTGTGTATTGCAGACGCAATTGGCGTGTTCCAAGTTGAAAGCCGAGCGCAATTAAATTTCTTGCCGCGTATGAAGCCACGCAAATTTTATGATTTGGTTATTGAAGTTGCTATTGTTCGACCAGGGCCA
>CAJXLH010000373.1 GCA_913055925.1 uncultured Maritalea sp.
AGAGCGTCATAAAAAGCGCTAAATTCAGGCCCACTCAGGGCTTTTGCGTTCTTGACCCCGACGGGGTGGGGCGGTAGCTTGCCGCTCTAAATTTACCGATAACTTAATAGTGAGTTCGCGCAATGGCGCTCGACGGGTCGCAACGTCCCCCTTCATTCCAGGAAATCATTCTTCGACTTCAAAGCTATTGGGCCGATCAGGGATGTGTCATCCTGCAGCCCTATGACCTTGAAGTCGGTGCCGGTACCTTCCACACCGCAACCACGTTGCGCGCGCTGGGCCCGGAAAGCTGGAATGCGGCCTATGTGCAGCCGTTTGATCACCTCAAACTGCCGTTTAACGTGCTTGCGGGCTTTTATGTGTTTGGCTGGGTACCCGGCGGTAATTTGTGGCTCGGTGCCGCATTGATCATCGCCGCTTCGCTATACATCGCACACCGCGAATCGAAGTCTCAAGAAGCCTAGAATAATGAATGTAGGGTGGCGCGGTTCTGCCGCGCTTTCCGCTACATGCCGCCCGTCACCGGCATAACAGCGCCGTTGGTGTAGCTCGATTTATCTAGCGCCAACCACACCGCAGCTTCAGCGATTTCCTCAGGCTCAGCGACACGACCAAGCGGGTTAATGCTCGCCACCATAGCCGGACGATCCGGGTTGCCTTCGCGTGTGTGAATTTCAGTATTTGCGGTACCCGATTGGATCGAGTTCACGCGGATGCCGTCTGGCCCCACTTCTTTTGCCAAACCAATCGTCATTGAATCCATGGCGCCTTTGGAAGCCGCATAATGGATATATTCGTTTGGGCTGCCAAACTTCGCCGCCATTGATGAAATGTTGACGATTGAACCGCCCTCACCGCCGTTTGATTTTGCCATGCGTTTGATGGCTTCTTGGCAACAATAGACCGCACCAAAGAGATTGACCTCAAACACCCGCGCCAAAACCTTAGGTTTCAAATCGACCAAAGGCCCTGCGTCCCCAACAATGCCTGCATTGTTGATAAGGATGTTTGCGGGACCAAGCTCAGCATCGCATGCCGCGAATAAACGCATCACATCCGCGACGCGCCCTACGTCTACTTGTACCGCCATCGCTGCAACACCTTCCGCGGCACACGTTTCTGCTATCGCTTCGGCAGCCGACTGGTCGGACTGATAAGACAAACAAATATTCACACCTTCTTTGGCGAGCAAAATCGCGGTCGCCGCGCCAATACCGCGACTGCCGCCTGTAACAATGGCAATTTTCTTCATAGGCAAAACGCTAGGGGGTTCGTACATTGGTTGCAACCACAAATTGCGACACCTAAACTGCGCACATGCCTCAATACCGTTTCCGCCGCGCACAAATGTCAGATTTGACCATGCTCACTGAATGGCAGTTTGCCCCACATGTTCAAAAATGGTGGGACGATGAAGAATTGTTCGACGAGGATGAACTTGCGGACCCAAAGGTTCGACGCTGGATCGTTTCTCTCGATGGCTCACCGTTTGCCTATATTCAAGACTACGCGGTGCATGGGTGGGGTGAACACCATTTCGACCACTTGCCAGACGGATCACGTGGCATCGATCAGTTTATCGGCGTCGCAAACATGGTCGGCAAAGGACATGGCCAACGCTTTATCGCGCAGCATTGCAAAAGGCTTTTTGAAGAAGGCGCACCGGTAATCGGCACGGATCCCGATCCAAACAACAAAGTTGCTATCGCGGTTTATCAAAAAATTGTGTTTGAAGTGGAAGGCCCCGCAAAGGAAACGCCATGGGGTACAATTCTCCCCATGACGCTTTCACAGAAAAACTTCAAATTCGCTTAGCTGGCAATATCCAAAATCACTTTGTTGGCTTCGCCTTTGGCCACCGCATCAAAACCATCAGCATATTGCTCGAACGGCAAGTGATGTGAAATTACCGGCGTGACGTCCAACCCACTTTCAAGCATGGCGAGCATTTTGTGCCAGGTTTCAAACATCTTACGCCCATAGATCCCCTCAAAGGTAATGCCTTTGAAAATCGCTCGGTTGAGATCCATTTCAACCTTGCCCGGGAACAGTCCAAGCAGCGCGATTTTTCCCCCGGCATTCATCGCTTCAATCATGGCAGAAAGCGCCGGCGTTGCGCCGGACATTTCAAGCCCAATATCAAAGCCTTCTCTCATGCAAAGATCGGCCATCACATCTTTGAGATTTTCTCGGTCGGCTCGAACACCACGTGTTGCACCCATCTTCTCAGCCAAGGCCAAACGGTCATCATTAAGGTCGGTCACCACAATATGACGCGCGCCCACATGTCGGCACACCGCAACAGCCATGCAACCAATTGGCCCAGCGCCAGTAATCAAAACATCTTCGCCAGAAACATCAAATGCCAGCGCCGTGTTCACCGCATTGCCGAGTGGGTCCAAAATCGACGCCACATCATCACTGATGCTATCGGACAATAGCCGCACATTTGCTTCTGGGATGGCGATATATTCTGCAAAAGCGCCCGGCGTGTTTACACCAATACCCTTGGTGTTCGC
>CAJXLH010000374.1 GCA_913055925.1 uncultured Maritalea sp.
GCGCGCACAAGGCGCAAGATGAGCGTAAGTTGAAAGAGCGACAAGGTAATGGCCGGTAGAATGATCGATCGCCAACCGTCGACAGAAAGAAGCGAGGTTTTCCAAAAACCGAGATCGACAATACCACCTCGGCCAGATGATGGCAGCCATCGCAAATTCACCGCGAATATGTAAATGAGTGCGATACCGATAATAAAAGTCGGCAGCGACACCCCAATAAGCGAGGTCGACAGAACGATCCTACTGACCCAAGAATTTCGTTTGATCCCCGTGTAAACGCCCATGCCGATGCCAATCACCAAAGCGATAATGGCAGATACAAAAACCAGCTCTAATGTCGCTGGCAAGCGCTCCAAAATGATTTGATCAACCGGCTGCTTAATCCGATATGAAAGTCCAAACTCGCCCTGCACCGCGTTCCCTAAGAAGCGTGCATATTGCGTGACGATCGGATCGTCCAAGCCTAATTGTTCTCGAATGTCAGCACGCCGTTCGCGGGTTGCGTCTTGCCCAACCATATTGTTGACCGGGTCGCCCACGAAATTAAACAGCGAAAAACTGACGATCGACACGACAAGCATCACTAGGACGGACTGTGCCAGCCGTCGCAGAATGAATGAAATCATGAAGTTTATCCCCTAAGAAGAGGGGCGGCACATGCCGCCCCACCAATTCTTGATTTTGTTTTTATTTCATAACCACATAGCGTGGACGGAAGTTGTCGTCCGATGCAATTGGAATGTCCACATTTTCAGACATTGCCCATGCAAGCACTTGGTGGTGAATTGGGATGTAAGGCGCGTCAGCACGAATAATCTGCCACGCTTCATCAATCATTGCCGTACGTTTTTCGATATCAGTTTCTGTTGCAATTGCAGCAGTGATTTCGTTTACGCGTGCATTGTTGTAGCCAGTTGCGTTCCATGAACCTTCGCTATCAAGAAGGTATGAGAACACGTAGTGGCTGTCCAAAGTCGGCACACCCCAACCAAGCATGTAGAAGTCTGATGTACGGTTTTGGATTTTCGGGAAGTGTTGTGCTTTTGGAATAGCGTCCAACTTCACGTCAATGCCAATTTTCGCAAACATCGCAACCGCAGCCTGACAGATTTTCTCGTCATTGTTGTAGCGGTTGTTCGGGCAGTCCAACTGAACAGAGAAACCATCAGCATAGCCAGCTTCAGCCATTAGACCTTTAGCTTTTTCAACGTCAAAGCCGTAGCTTGCGTCTAGCTCTGCTGTGTTACCCAAAACGCCCGGCGAGGTGATCATGCCTGTTGGGAAAGACAAGCCTTCCATAACAACACGGCGGATCGCTTCTTTGTCGATTGCAAGGTTCATCGCTTCGCGAACACGCGCATCTTTGAACGGGTTGCCATCAACACTGCTTGTACGTAGTTGATCGATGCCTTGGTCAAGACCAAAGAAGATCGAACGAACTTGAGGCGTTGTTTTGATTGTTAGACCATCAGTGGCTTCGATGCGTTTTAGATCCTGTAGTGGTGGATCAAGAACGAAATCAACTTCACCTGACAAAAGCGCTGCAACACGTGTTGCAGCGTTACCGATTGGACGATATTCGATTTTGTCGATATTGCCTGGGAACTTGCCTTCGCCCCACCAATCAGCGTTACGCTCAAGAACAGTCAACTCGTCAGGCGCACGGCTTACAAGTTTAAATGGACCTGTGCCGTTTGTGTTGCGCACTGCGTAAGTTTCTTCGTTCGCAGCATAGTCTTGTGGGTTAACAACGTTATTTGCCTCAGCCCAATCCTTATCAACAATAAAGATCTCTGTAATTTGGTTTGGCAAAATCGGGTTTGGTCCACCAGTCATCAATTTGACGGTATAATCGTCAATGACTTGAACCTCAGTAACGTTGTTTGCTTGTTCCTTGTAGTCTGATGTCTCAGCTTTTGCACGTTGGAACGAGAAGGCAACGTCTTCTGCAGTGAAGTCAGCACCGTTGTGGAACTTCACACCTTTGCGAAGGTTGAATGTCCAACCATCAGCACCTGGCGTCCAGCTCTCAGCCAACTCAGGCTCAAGCGCAAGGCTTGGTCCACGTGTTACAAGTGACTCATACATCCGGCCATTCATATCACCGGTTGGGCCCTCGTTTTGAGCATGTGGATCAAGTGTTAGAGCATCCCCTTGCGACGTCCAACGAAAGACGTTCTCCGCAGTAGCAGGCGCAGTTGCAACAGCAAGCGCCACCAATGATGCACAGATGTGCATTTTTTTTATCATTTTTTTCCTCCTGATATTCGTGACCGAAGTCACCAATTGTCAGACGATATTAAAGCAACGCGCCGCTGTCCACGGTGTATTTGAAAATACTCCCCTATTCATTGGTCCAATAGGCAGGTGTATCCACAGTATTTCGACCAAGCGGATTTTTTTAACCTACAAATCAAATCGGCTAAACTTAATTCACCAATTACTTATTCAAAGACAGCCAAAATCGGACGCTCCAATATCAAACCGGCGCGAACTCATATTCCTCCTGCAACGCG
>CAJXLH010000375.1 GCA_913055925.1 uncultured Maritalea sp.
GCTTTATTGTGAAGCGGGTGATGTCGGCAATTCCGACACTCCTATTTCTTGTCATTTTTTCATTCATCTTGATGCGCTTGGCGCCGGGTGGCCCGTTCACGTCAGAACGGGCGTTGCCGGAGCAAGTCCTTGCGAACATTGAGGCGAAATACGGTCTTGATAAGCCGTGGATTGTTCAAATCTTTGACTATGTCAAAGGTGTGGTATTCCAGTTCGATTTCGGACCATCTTTCAAATATAAAGATCGCTCGGTAAACGAGGTTTTGAGCCAGGGTTTTTCTGTGACCCTTGTTTATGGTTTTTGGTCGTTTGTTGTTGCAATCGCCGTTGGTATCCCATTGGGTGTTGCCGCTGCGATCAAGCACAATAGTTGGCTTGATTATTTGGCCGTCGGCATTTCCATCGGCGCGCAGGTGTTGCCAAACTTTGTGATGGCGCCGATTTTGGTGATTGTCTTCACCTTGTTGCTCGGCTGGTTGCCTGGCGGCGGCTGGAACGGTGGCCAATGGCAGTACATCATTATGCCGGTGATTGCTTTGTCGACGAGCTATATGGCGTCGATTGCGCGTATCGCGCGTTCATCCATGCTTGAGGTTTTGCATTCCAATTTCATTCGTACGGCCAAAGCTAAAGGGCTCGGTACCTCGAGCATCATCTTTAAGCACGCGCTAAAGCCAGCGATGTTGCCTGTAGTGTCATATCTTGGACCAGCATTTGTTGGCATGATTACCGGTTCGGTGATCATTGATGTGTATTTCTCGACCGGTGGTATGGGCCAGTACTTTGTGAGTGCGGCGACCAACCGAGACTATTCACTTTTGATGGGGGCCACGATTGTATTTGGTGCTCTCACCATCCTATTCAACATGATCGCGGACATTGTTTACGCATGGCTCGATCCGAAAATCCGTTTGGCTTAGGAGCGATCTGATGTTGGTGAATAAAGAAAAAATGGAAGGCGTTGTTGACGCTCTTTCAGAGGCGAAAGAGATTGAGGGTCGCTCGCTTTGGCAGGACGCTTGGGGTCGCTTTTCGAAAAACAAAGCGGCGGTGACCAGTGTTGTCGTCTTGTCGCTTATGGTCATCTTGTCATTCGTGGCGCCTATGTTTGCGCCATGGAACTATGAGGACCCGGATTGGGCCTTAATGGGTAATGCGGCTGCGGCTGGTTATCCCAACTTTGAGAATGGCCACTTCTTTGGCGTTGACGATCTTGGTCGCGATATTTTTGCCCGCACGATGCAGGGCACACAAATCTCGTTGCTCGTCGGGCTCGTGGGTACAGCGGTTGCTGTAACCGTTGGCGTGCTTTATGGCGCTGTCGCGGGTTACGTTGGTGGCCGCGTTGACAACTATATGATGCGGTTTGTCGACTTCTTGATGTCCATTCCTTACATGTTCATTTTGATCATTTTGTTTGTGATGTTCGGTCGTTCGCTTTGGTTGCTTTTCGTTGGCCTTGGCTTCTTCTCTTGGATGGACATGGCGCGTATTGTGCGCGGACAAACTTTGTCGATCAAAAACAAAGAATATATTGAAGCATCCGTTGCCGCTGGCGTTGGTAGCTTCACGATTATTCTGCGTCACGTTTTGCCAAACCTTTTGGGCATCGTTGCGGTTTACACAACGCTATTGATCCCGGGTTTGATTTTGACAGAGAGCTTTATCTCGTTCCTTGGTTTGGGTGTGCAAGAGCCACTTACATCATGGGGTGCGTTGATTTCTGAGGGCGCGAAAACCATTCAATATGGCACGCCATGGCAGTTGGGCTTCCCGCTTGGCTTCTTTGTTGTGGGTCTATTTTGTTTCTATTTCATTGGCGATGGCTTGCGCGATGCGCTTGATCCAAAAGACCGCTAGGAGGGTTTGATGAACATTCAATCACGCCCTTTCGCGGGCAAAGCTGACAACGCAGTAGGATCAAACTCATGACTGACAACAATAAAAATGTTCTAGAGGTCAACGATCTTAAAGTGACCTTTGATACGCCAGACGGCCAAGTCGAAGCGGTACGTGGCGTCAACCTTCACATCGAACCAGGTGAGTGCTTGGGCATTGTGGGCGAATCTGGTTCTGGCAAAAGCCAGACCTTTATGACCACTATGGGATTGTTGGCCAAAAATGGTAACGCGACAGGCGAGATCATTTTCAACGGCAATTCTTTGCTTGGCCTATCAACCTCAGAGCTGAACCGCGTACGTGGCCGTAATATGTCGATGATCTTCCAGGATCCTTTGACCTCGTTGACGCCACACTTGACCGTTTATGAGCAAATGGCGGAAGTTTTGCAGCTGCATACGGGCGTCCGTGGCCGCGAAGCGGAAAAGAAATGCCTTGAATGGCTCGACCGTGTACGCATTTCAGAAGCCGATCGTCGTCTTCGTCAATATCCTCACGAATTGTCTGGCGGTATGCGTCAGCGCGTCTCGGTCGCACGGGCGCTGGCGATGAACCCCGAGGTGCTGCTGCTGGACGAGCCACTTTCGGCGCTCGACGCACTGACGCGC
>CAJXLH010000376.1 GCA_913055925.1 uncultured Maritalea sp.
CCATTAGAGCGCCTGGGCGCAAGGCAAAATGACCAACGTCGCGGCCCGGCGCGTTGTGCAGGCCATAGACTTCGTCAATGTTGAATCGGTCCATCATGCCGTCTTTCACCATCTCATTGCCGCCACCGCCGCCTTCTTCAGCGGGCTGGAAAATCACGATAGCAGTGCCATCAAAGTTACGCGTTTCCGCCAGATACTTTGCAGCGCCCAGCAAAATGGTTGTGTGACCATCGTGGCCACAGGCGTGCATAACGCCGGGGTTATTTGACTTGTGCTCAATGTCACGGGCTTCAACAATTGGAAGTGCATCCATATCGGCACGAAGGCCAATGGTTTTACCAGAATTGTTGGTTTTGCCTTTGATCACGCCCACAACGCCGGTGCGGCCAATGCCGGTGACAATCTCATCAACGCCGAACTCTTTTAGCTTTTCCGCAACCAGCGCTGATGTGCGGTGCTCTTCAAATCCAAGTTCTGGATTGGCATGAATGTCGCGACGGATTTCGGTCAATTCATCATGAAATTCGGCAATGCGATTGATGATCGGCATAAGTTTCCCCTTTTTGAGTATTGTTGAATTGGTGCAACCAATTTTTCACCATTCGATCACGAGTTTTGGAGAAATGCAAACGCATTTCGGTCATGAACTCATGAGAAACTGAAACACGAACTATTGAACCACATCCCTAGATTCCCTAGATGTGAGCGTGGTCAATTTACGATAAGTTTAGGCGAATCATAAACTGTCGCTTCAAGTTTTTCGCGCCATTTGGGCGCTTCTTTAAAATCTGTGTCGTACACGGCGCTGAAAAGTATGGGATGAAACATCATGGCTGAAGATAAAGATCAGGCAAAAAACGAACAGGACAGCGCCTCAGTTGAAAAGCTGCTTTTCCAAAGCCGCAATGTCCTTATCACTGGCGAAATTAACGACAAGCTTGCGCGCGAAGCCTCTGCGCGTCTTTTGGCATTGGCTGAAGATGGCGATGATCCGATCAATGTGTTTATCTCGTCACCGGGCGGCCACGTTGAAAGTGGTGACATGGTGCATGACATCATCAAATTCATCAAACCGACCGTGCGCACCATTGGTTCTGGCTGGGTTGCAAGCGCGGGCGCTCTGATTTTTATCGGCGCGAAGAAAGAAAATCGCCTTTGCCTGCCAAATACACGCTTCTTGATGCACCAACCTTCTGGCGGCGTAGGTGGTCAAGTTTCTGACATTCAAATTCAAGCTGACCAAATCAAACAAATGCGTCGTCGTTTCGAAGAATTGTTCGGCGAAGCCACAGGTCAGAGCGCTGAAAAAATCGCTGAAGACACAAAACGTGATTTCTGGATGAACACAGACGAAGCGCTGGCTTATGGCCTTCTTGGGAAAGTGATCACCAGTGCTGACGAACTGAAATAGTCAGATCAGCATTTGAGAATTTGCGCGCCCCTTGTGGGCGCGTTTTTGTTTGAGAGTTTGGACATGAAAAACTTCATTATTGATCTTGAATACAAAGCGCCAATTGAAGAGATCGAAAAACACCTTGACCCCCACATGGACTATATCCATGTGGGTCGCGACAAAGGCTACTTTATATCTTGGGGACCAAAAGTACCACGCAGCGGCGGCCTGATCATCGCGCGGGCTGAAACGCGCGAAGAGATTGAAGCATTTGCCGCAACTGACCCCTTCATTGTCGAAGGCGTCTCAAATATGGTCATCACCGAGTTTGTCGCGCGCCGCGAAATCAAGCACGGTTAGGCTTAGTCACTCGCGCGACTTTGCATGACGAGGATAAAAACTACCTCGTCTGACTTCGCTTGATACATGTGTGGTTCGTCGCCCGGATAACGGAAATAGTCGCCCGGGCCTAATGTCTCAGGCGCATCGGCAGGGCCTACTTCCATTTCGCCTTTGATCACGATGGCATGTTCCACCGTGCCTTTTGGATGCGGCACTGCCTGTCGCGCTTCACCCTTCACCAGCCGCACGCGATATAAATCGCGGTGCGCATTTGGCGGACAGTTCGCCAACAAGGCCGCCGTTAGGTCTGTCATATTGCTGTCGATCAGCTCGCCCTCATCTGCACGGATGAGCGAGATGTCTGGCGTGGACGTTTCAAACAAATAGCTAAAGGGGACATCGAGCGCATAGGCAATCGCCCAGAGCGTTTCAATGTTTGGGTTGCCCTGCCCGCTTTCGAGTTGCGACAAAGTCGATTTTGAAAGCCCTGCCTTCTTCGCAAGGGCAGAAAGACTTAAACCCGCCTTCTCGCGCTCACGACATACGGCTTTTGCAATTAGGGCGTTTGGCGTCACGCAACGTTCTCCTTAGCGAACAATGTTCGACTTGACGAACACTTCATTCGTTCTTTATAACGAACAATGTTCGGCAAAGCAAAACCTCACCTGCCGAAGGAGTTACAAAATGACTGATGTATCTGGCGAAAAATCCTCCAAAACGGAGTTTTGGGAAGGCGCGGCCGACGCGATGCCGATTCTCGTGGCGATCATT
>CAJXLH010000377.1 GCA_913055925.1 uncultured Maritalea sp.
TGATAAGCGCGCTTAGAATGGAACTCGCAATATGGCTTGCCGTCTTCAGAAGTGCGACCGCAGAAGTGGAAATCATCACCCAACGGATCGCCAATTGGCCATTTGCAGGTGCTTTCGCTCAACTGCATCAGGCTAATGCGCTCTTCAACCGGAATGAAGATCTCTGCTTCTTGCGCTGTCGCCAGTGCTTGACCCGCGTCTGTTTCGGTAGACATTTGCAAGGCATTTGCACCAGAAACTGGCGCATGTACTGTCGTGCGGCGCTTAGGTGCAGGAGAAGATGTTGCAGCGCGCGCTGTGCCGCCAGAAGAAGGCGTTCTTCTTGGTGTGCTGCTTGTGGATACGCGTGGCTTGCGTGCGCGTGGCGCAGACGGAGCTGGTTTCGCACGGCCAGAGAGTTTCAAGCGATGAACTTTACCAATAACGGCATTTCGAGTGACGCCTTCACCCAATTCGCCTGCAATTTGGCTCGCGCTTAGCCCTTCCATCCAAAGCTTTTTCAAAAGTGCTACGCGTTCATCTGTCCACGCCATAAAGACCCCCAAATCCTGAGCAAGATAGAATCCGATACCCCGCTGAAAAAACACATTTCAGCAAAACTACCACCCATCGTATATTTTATAGGTCCGCCACACGATATGTCGTGCCCTACAAAGAGCACTTTACCGGATCGGCTGAATCTCTTTCAAGGGGCCGAACAACTTATCCTCTTAAAAAACACTAAATTTCTTGAAATCGCATTTTTGAGAGGCGCCGCACTTATCAGATTGACAAAAAGGGGTGACAAAAGGCATAAACACACCTGAATGGACGTGCATCGTGGTCAGCGAGCACGTCTTCTTATTTCCAAAATGCAAAATTGCCGGTTTTGGCAATCAACCTTTCCAACGGATTAGAATAATGTCGTCCCTTTACCAGAATTATGTCAGAGCAGATATCGCCTTTGAACGGGGCGAAGGTGTCCGACTATTCTCGACAGACGGCAAAGAATATCTGGATTTCGCTGGCGGCATTGCAGTGAGCGCAGTTGGCCATGCGGATCCGCATGTGGTTGAAGCGGCCAAAGCGCAGGTCGAAAAGCTTTGGCATGTGGGCAATGTGTTCCAAATCCCAGAACAACAAAAGCTCGCTGAGCGTCTAACGTCGATCAGTTTTGCCGATATGGTGTTTTTCACCAACTCTGGCGCTGAAGCGATTGAATGTGCGCTTAAGACAGCGCGTCGCTATTTCTACGACAAAGGCGAAAAAGACCGCTACGAAATCGTCACGATGGAAGGTGCCTTCCACGGCCGGACGCTGGGCACAATTGCTGCCGGCGGCAACCCAGCCTATTTGGAAGGCTTTGGCCCAAAAGCAGAAGGCTTCACCCAAGTCCCTCGCGGTGACCTAGAGGCTTTGAAAGCGGCGATCAGCGATAAAACTGCGGCCATTTTGTTTGAGCCTGTGCAAGGCGAAAGCGGCATCAATGTTTTAAATGTTGAGTTTTTGCAAAGCGTACGAGCGCTTTGTGATGAGCACGGCATTTTGATGGTACTTGATGAAATTCAATGCGGCTATGGCCGGACAGGCAAAATGTTTGCTTACGAATGGGCAGACATTGAGCCAGATATCATGGCGCTTGCCAAAGGCATTGGCGGCGGATTTCCGCTTGGGGCTTGCTTGGCGAAAGAAGAAATCGGCAAGGCGATGGTGCCTGGCACCCACGGCAGTACATATGGCGGTAACCCGTTGGCATGTACTGTTGGCAATGCCGTTTTGGACCGCGTGACAGAAGACGGTTTTCTTGATCATGTTATTGAGGTGGGCAACCACTTGCAGTGGAGTTTGCGCCAGCTTGCGCAAAAACATCCTGAAATGATTGAAGAAGTGCGCGGCAAGGGCTTGATGTGCGGCATCAAAGTTAAGCCCGCTGCAGGTGATGTCATTACAGCGTTCCGTGAAAACCAACTCATCACCGTTGGCGCGGGCGACAATGTTGTCCGCTTCTTGCCGCCGCTTATTGTGACCAAAGATGACATTGACGAGGCGATCCGACGAATGGATGCTGGTCTTAAGTCGTTGGCCAGCTAAAGCGCGTCAGTTTTCAAATTACATCATTACGAATGAAGGAAGCCCGTTATGACAACGGCAGCAGTTAGACATTTTTTGGACATCAAAGACTTCTCGAAAGAGGAGCTTCGTAAACTTCTTGATCTTGCAAAGGCGATCAAAGTCAAATGGGCAGTAGGTGAATCGACCCGCTTGCTTGAAGGTAAAATTTTGGCGATGATTTTTGACCGCGAGAGCACACGTACGCGCGTGTCATTTGACGTGGGTATGCGTCAGCTCGGCGGCCAAACGCTCATGCTGACCGGTCAAGAAATGCAACTTTCACGCGATGAAACAATCGCCGATACCGCTCGCGTCATGTCGCGCTATGTCGATGCGATCATGATCCGTTTGCTCAATCACGATGATTTGTTGGAGTTGGCGGGCGCAGGATCAATTCCGGTCATCAACGGTCTG
>CAJXLH010000378.1 GCA_913055925.1 uncultured Maritalea sp.
GAACGCATTTCATCCGCCATAGAACGCCTCAACGCGCAGCTGCCAGACAAGAACAACGGCCAATTTGACAATCTGAAAACGATTGAAAGCAAACTGGCCAACAGCTTGCAACGCCTCGAGACAATTGCAAACAAACCGGCTCCGAGCAGCGAAGCGGAAGCACGTGTCGCAACAGCGCCTAAGCCCGCTGCGGCGCCTTTGACCGAGAATAGACAAGCTGCAGCACCTGCGACAAAACCTTCTGGTCCCAAATCGCTTGTCGCGCCAAAAACAGTTCAAAACGATGATGTGCCAGCGCAGCCAATCGCCGCAAAACCATTGGTTCGCGAAGACAAACACGAAATTGCTGACGAAGCGCCGCCGCGCCCGCGTTCGTTCCTCGCGCAATCCGACGAAGACGAAACCCCGATTGCACCTCAGCCCGCAAAAGCATCGGCACCCGTTGCACAAGAAACGAGCGATGCCGACGAAAAGGCCGCCAGCCGCGAGAGCTTTATCGCAGCGGCACGCCGTGCTGCACAGGGTCGAGAAAGCGCAAATGCTGAACCTAAAAAGGCCGGCACCGGCGGCTTGTTGGGTAAGGCGCTGGCACGTTTGGCGCCGAAACCAAAAACGGATGAACCTGAAGAACAGGCAATCCAAAACCCTGAGCCAAAGGCCAACGCCCCTGTCGCAGAACCGGTTCGCGAGGAAAAACACGACGAGCCGCCTGTTTTGGCACCAAAGAGTTTTGTTCAAAAGGACGACGATGCTTCTTCTGAGGTTTTGTCTGTGGGTCCCGAACCTGCCCGCCCACAAGCGGACTTGGAAACACCAAAACCTCGCAGCGTTTTGGATGCCGACCCAGATGACATGCTTGTTCAAGGTGATAAAAAGGGCAACTTCCTTAGCCGCAACCGTCAACCTATTCTGCTTGGGGCTTCCATCCTAGCGATCGCCGCGATGACTGCCAATTTGGTGATCGACAACAACAAACCTTCCGAAGGACGAATTGCACCAGAAGTTGCTGAGACAGTGGATGTGAGCGAAGCGCCGCGCCAAATCAGTCTTGCAGATGTGGAAGCTGCAATTTCGGATAATGAAGACACGCCGATTGAAATGGCAGCGATGACGGATGCTGTGGAGTTAAGCGCTCAGGACCTGCCGCTTGTTGCGCCGCAGCCACCTGGCATTGACGAAACGACCACGGCAAGCATTCCATCCTCGCCAATTGCGGTCAGTTTGCCGCCGGAAGCCGTTGGCCCCGAAGGATTGCGCCAAGCCGCATCTAATGGCGACCCGCGCGCGCAGTTCGAAGTGGGTATGATCTTTGCGGAAGGCAAAGCGGTACCGAAAGATTCTCAAGAAGCTGCAGTTTGGTTTGAACGCGCTGCGGCACAAGGCTTTGCAAACGCACAATATCGTTTGGGCACAGCCTATGAACACGGCATCGGCGTTGGAAAAGATCTTGAGCAAGCAAAGCTTTGGTATTTGCGCTCCGCTGAGGCGGGCAACCGCATGAGCATGCACAATTTGGCAGCTCTATTGGCCAGCGCACCAGATGAACAACGCGATTTTGGCGCCGCTGCACGCTGGTTTGAAGAAGCTGCGAAACGCGGAGTTCTAGATAGTCAGTTTAATCTGGGCATGCTCTATGCGCGCGGCCTTGGCGTCAGCCAGGACTTCCAAGAATCCTACAAATGGTTCTCAATTGCCGCCGCAAATGGGGATAAGGATGCTGCGAAGGCTCGTGATGATGTTGCCCGGTCAATCGACGCAGCAGGTATGAAGTCTGCAAAAGAGTCGTTGGCCGCATGGCGCCCTGAACCGATTGATCTTAAGAGCAACTTTGCGCCGATTGGCACGTGGTCTAAAGAGTTTAATCCGGGCAAAGAAATCTCTGATCAAAAAGTGGTATTGGGTGTGCAGATCGCTCTAAGCCGTTTGGGCTTTGATTTGGGCAAGCCAGACGGTTTGATGGGACCAAAAACCCGCGATGCAATCCGCCAGTTCGAGCGCACGCTCGGCATGAATGAAAGCGGCGCGATTAACCCACGGCTTCTAACGGTTTTGAGCAGTCAACCAGCGTAAATTCGTCTGGTTGGCTGAAAACAACAAGAACAAAGGCCTCTTAAGGGCTTCGCAATTGACAAGCGACAGCGGCTGGGCCTACACCCGAAGTGAAAACTTCGCTCAACCGGAACGCGACAACAGTGCAGCTTTACTTGCCCATTGCCGAAATCTCACTCAACATTTTCATGTTGATGGGATTGGGTGGCGCTGTTGGCTTTTTGTCTGGTTTGTTCGGCGTTGGCGGCGGCTTTTTGCTCACCCCAATGCTTATCTTTTCCGGCATCCCAACGCCCGTTGCTGTTGCGTCTGTTACCAGTCAAGTTGTGGCCGCATCAACCTCTGGTGCTCTGTCTTACTGGCGACGTGGCGGTATTGATTTAAAACTTGCGTCATTTCTGATCGTTTCGGGTATTGGCGGTGCCACTCTCGGCGTGTGGACGTTTGGCATAT
>CAJXLH010000379.1 GCA_913055925.1 uncultured Maritalea sp.
ATCATACGTGCGCTATCGCGTGGCACGGCAGGGTGCAATGCCACACGTTCGTTTGGCAGTTCAAAATCGAACTGGTCTACACGCATTTCAGTGTTCGATGCGCCTTAGTCGGCAGCAACGCGAAGCGAAACGATGCTGTCTGGGTCAACAACAGGCTCGCCTTTTTTCAGCGCGTCAATTGCTTCCATGCCATCAATGACTTGGCCCCAAACAGTGTATTGGCCATCCAAGAAGCCTTGGTCGCCATAACAGATGAAGAACTGGGAGTTAGCCGAGTTCGGGTCCATCGTACGTGCCATTGAACAAGTACCACGTTTGTGAGGTGTTTCGTTGAACTCTTGTGGCAGGTCAGGCTTGTCAGAACCGCCTGTGCCAGTTCCCAAAGGACAACCGACTTGCGCCATAAAACCATCGATCACGCGGTGAAAAACGATACCGTCATAGAACTTTTCGCGTGCAAGCTCTTTAATGCGCTCTACGTGCTTTGGCGCTACTTCCGGCAAAAGTTCAATCACAACACTGCCTTGAGTAGTTTCGAGCAGCAAAGTGTTTTCGCGGTCTTTAATTTCAACCATGTGTATAATCTCCTATGTTGCCGCCTACTTATACGGCCTTTGACCGCGCGGCTAGCCCCTTTGTCCAGAGCGCGTAAAATTAGCTCGTTGGGTTCGTAACTTTCAGCGAGATCATTTTGTCGGGATTGCTGACCGCACCGTTTGATCCCTGGCCCTTTTTGATTTGGTGAATGTGTTCCATACCATCGCGGACGAAGCCCAAAACGGTGTACTGTCCGTCTAAGAAACGTGCGTCGTCGAAGGTGATAAAGAATTGCGAGTTGGCTGAATTCGGATCTTGCGAACGGGCCATACCAATCGTGCCGCAAGTATATGGCGTGTTGGTGAACTCAGCAGCAAGGTCAGGCAACTCTGAACCACCCATGCCAGTGCCGGTTGGATCACCGGTTTGCGCCATAAAGCCTTCGATCACACGGTGAAAAACAATCCCGTCATAAAATCCTTGTTCTGCTAGAGATTTCAGCCGCTCCACATGGTTCGGCGCAAGATCAGGACGCAGTTCGAGCAACACATTCCCCGTTTTAAGTTCCAGATCCAAATAAACTGGTGTCACCCCGTCTGGTGCAACTTCAGTTTCGCATGCAGCATATTCCACAGGCTTTACGTCAGACTGGAAGAAATTGACAAACATCATATAGCCGACAACCCCAAGGAAACCGGCCACCATCAATGCGATAAAGATGTTGTTTGAACTCGACTTATTGCTCATTTTTCACTCAATAGATTAACAACTGCTGCAGGCACAAATGCTGATATATCACCGCCCATTTGAGCGATTTGGCGCACCAATGTGGCCGAGATATGTCGCACGTGCGGGCTGGCTGGCACAAAAACGGTCTGTTGGTCGGGCGCCATTTGTGCGTTCATACCGACCATTTGCATTTCATAATTGTAGTCAGTGGTGTCACGAAGGCCACGTATAACGATGTTCGCACCGTGCTCACGTGCCGCCTGTACCATCAACCCATCAAAGGTCACCAACTCTAGCGTAGTGTTGTTACGCGCAGCGATTGGCCCAGTTGTTTGGTTTAACAACTCAAATCGTTCTTCCGTCGTTGTCAGTGGCGCTTTTGCATGGTGCACGCCCACACCAACGATCAATTTGTCGACCAAACGACATGCGCGCTCGATAACGTCGAGATGACCGTTGGTTACCGGATCAAATGATCCAGGATAAAATCCAATCTGCTCTGTCATATCGACCTCCTGTTATGACTTTTGTTGCAGCGCCAACCATGCACCGCCAAGAATGAGTAATGTTCCCGAGACTTTGTTGGCGATGGACAGGCGCGCATCTGTTAGGAAGCGTCGCGTGTTACCTGCCGCCAATGCATAAATACCATCGAAGAACGTGAATACCGCCATAGTGCACAAACCCAGCAAAATCACCTGCGGTGCAGCAGGTGCACTCACGTCGATGAATTGGGGCAAAAACGCACCGAGAAAGAGCAACGCTTTTGGGTTCGACATGGTCACCCAAAAACCCTGGCTTACCGATTGTCGGAAGTTGATGACCCTCGACTTTTCGTCAAATGACAATCCGCCCCTATTTGTGATCATCTTATAGCCGATCCAAAACAAATAGGCGGCACCGGCAAGCTTAACCCAAAAAAACGCCCAACTCATAAAGCCAATGACGGCCTGCAGACCAAGCGCAACAACTATCACCATTAGGAGAATGGCAATTTGCGCCCCTAAAACGGTCATTAAACCGGCCACAGGGCCGCGGGCGAGCGCATTAGCGACAATCAGAGTGACGGTAGGACCTGGAACAATTGCGAGGAAAAAGCACGCGGTGATAAATGCCAAGAAAGTTGGCCAATCCAAAAACCACATGTTTAAACTCCTCGCAGATTCGTTTTATTCCTCGCCGCCGTCGGCGTCATTGCTTGCTTCGCCGTCGGTTTGATCAACGCCTTCGCCTTC
>CAJXLH010000380.1 GCA_913055925.1 uncultured Maritalea sp.
CGCCGTAGTCGGTGCCACCAACCATCGCGCGAACCGCGCCGTTTGGTTCCAGAACAACCATCGATCCTTGCTTAACCCGATAGGCTTCGCCCTCTTCGCGCAGTGTCGAAACGATTGAGTTTTCTGCGTGCCGCTGCAGTACCGGATCAATGGTGGTGCGGACGATGAACGCGGTGCCGACAGGGTAGTCTTTGATAAGCTCTTTTAGTTCGGCGAATGACCAATCAAGGAAATAGTCTGGCGATTCTGTGTTCTCAAACCGTTCGATAGCGCTTGCGGGCGCCGCGCGGGCCGCAGCCACTTGCCCTTCGGTCATATAGCCCGCTTGCACCATGTTGGTGAGCACATCGTTGGCACGTGCGCGGGCAGCGGCAAGGTCAATGTGAGGGGCGTAATTGGTTGGTGACTTGAAAATTCCGGCGAGCATTGCCGCCTCAGCCAAAGAAACGTCCTGAATGTTTTTGTCGAAATAATATTCGGCTGCGGCTCCGATGCCGAAATTGCCGCCGCCCATATAGGCGCGGTCAAAATAGAGCTTCAAAATTTCGTCTTTTGAATAATTGGCTTCCAGCCATAAAGACAAAAACGCTTCATGTATTTTTCGCGAGATCGTCCGTTCAGATGTCAGGAACAGGTTTTTGGCCAATTGCTGGGTAATTGAGCTACCGCCTTCAACGAATGAGTTGGCGCGCACGTTGGTGAGCATAGCGCGGGCGATGCCCATCACGTCGATTCCGAAATGCTCATAAAAACGACGGTCTTCGGTCGCAAGCGCTGCGTTGACGACATATTCCGGCAGAGAAGCGAGTTCGAACCGGTTGTCGGTTCGAATGCCCCTGCGTCCGATCTCGTTGCCATATCGGTCGAGAAACGTGATCGCATAATCATCAACTTCGTTAAACTCGCCGCTGGCCGTAACCTGAAATGCAGGCATGGCCAATGCCGTCATCAGCACCAAGCCCATCGCGAGAAAACTCGCGCCATCAGAGACGAGCTCAACAATTAAACGTCGAAAGCCCGTGACCCGAAATATCGACATAAAATCGCCGAAACGTTGATAGCCAACACCAATGGCTTGGATGGTCTCGTAAAGGGAAGAGTCGACCCACGAATCGAAGCTTAGGAATGACGAACGACTTCGTCCCTTCTTCTTTTCGTAAAATGGATCAGTCACGTGGGTTTCCGATACTCTTGTCAGATGCGAGAATTGCTTGAGCAATCCCGGTAACTGCATTATGCCAACATGGCGTTAATTGATGACGCAAATTGTTGACTTAAACAAGGCAAATGGCGTGAATTTTTGGGAAGAAAAGTCGCTTGAAGAGATGTCAGACAAGGAGTGGGAAGCTCTTTGTGACGGCTGTGGAAGGTGTTGCCTTGTTAAGCTTGAAGACGAAGATACCGGCCAGATTGTCAATTCTGAAGCGCATTGTAAGTTGCTCGATCCCAAGACGTGCCGTTGCGTTGATTATGCCAATCGCCAAGAAATTGTACCTGATTGCGTGAAACTGGATGCGAAAAATGTATCTCAGATCGCCTGGATGCCTGCCACATGTGCATATCGCCGGATCGCTGACGGCAAGGGACTCGCTTGGTGGCACCCGTTGATATCCGGAGACCCGCAAACTGTTGTTGATGCAGGTATTTCGGTGAGTGGACGGGTGGTTTGTGAAACCAGTATCGCGGACGAAGACTGGGAAAAGCACATTGTCGGATGGCCAGATTTCGACCCGTCAGAGGAACCGGAATAAGAAAACTTTCCGAGAATAGGAAAATAGTCCTTGACTGCGTGACGCTGTTCTGTTAGTGTTTGGATATGGTCGGAAAAGTGCGGCCAACGAGGCAACCGGAGATCGCGGTTGCCTTTTTCATTTTAATTGGAAATTCAATTGCACGAACAAGAATATCCTTGGGCGGCGATTAGGCATGCCTATTTGCATGGCGATTGCACCGTTAATCAGATTTGCGCGCGCTTTAAACTGAGCCGAACCAGATTTTACAAAGAAGCGCGCAGCCAAAATTGGCCGTCAAGGACAAGCCGAAGCACCAAGCATGACGCAGACTTTGTGGATCAGATGATGGGGGTGTTGGCGCGCCAACTCATTCAACTGGATGGCCGAATTTCGACGGACAAATCAGTAGACGCTGTCGCTTTGGGCAATATCGCAAAGACATATGAGAAGATACAGGAGTTGACGAAGGCGGATCAGGTCGACGAGGGCAACAGCGTGTCTAGCAGTGACGCTCTTGAAGAGTTGCGGCGCGAACTTTCTGACAAATTGGCCAAACTAAGTGAACCGCATTGACCAGCTGCTAAGCGCCCTGAACGCCGAGGAGCTGGCAGAGCTGAAATATGACTGGTCCATTTGGGCGCGACAAAAACAGCTACCGCCAGCAGGGGATTGGACAACATGGCTGTTGCTCGGTGGGCGCGGCGCGGGAAAAACTCGGGCTGGCGCTGAGTGGGTAAGGTCACTTGTGACTGGGCCGATGCCATATG
>CAJXLH010000381.1 GCA_913055925.1 uncultured Maritalea sp.
ACGTCAAAGATGCAGAGTTTAACCCAACCGGCCGGCAAGGCGTTTATTCGGGTTATCAAGGTTGGACGGAACGCGCGGGACGATTCCGTTCTCTAGGGGATGGGCAAGTCGATTTCTCAGGCATCTTCTCGCGTCTAGCAACCCATGGTTACACGGGCTGGGCGGTGCTTGAATGGGAATGCTGCCTAAAGCACCCAGAAGACGGCGCGCGCGAAGGTGCTCCTTTCATCAAGGATCATATCATTCGCCTGACAGACAAGGCATTTGACGATTTCGCCGGCGCGGAAACCGACACGCAAATGCTGCGCGACATGATGGGCATCGAATAGGAGCTCGAAAAATGCACAAGCGGATCAAATATGGCATGGTTGGCGGCGGCCAAGGCGCCTTCATCGGCGCAGTTCATCGCATCGCGGCGCGCATAGACGATCAGTTTGAGTTGGTTGCGGGCGCGCTCTCGTCAAACGCGGAACGTGCCGCTACGTCTGCTGCTGAATTAGGTATTTTGCCTGAGCGCGCCTATAGCTCTTTTGAAGATATGGCAAAGATGGAAGCTCAACGCGCAGATGGCATTGAAGCGGTTTCCATCGTTACCCCAAACCATATGCACTTTCCCGTTGCAAAAGCATTTTTGGAAGCGGGCATTCATGTCATTTGTGACAAACCCCTCACCTCGACGCTTGAAGATGCGATTGAACTTAAGAAAATCGCTGATGCATCTGACGCCGAATTCATTCTGACGCACAATTATTCTGGTTACCCTATGGTCCGCCATGCGCGCGAAATGGTGCAGTCGGGATCTATTGGCAAAATCCGCAAAGTGCATGTTGAGTACATCCAAGACTGGCTCAGCAACGCAGCGGACGATGACAACAAGCAAGCAGCTTGGCGAACTGACCCTGCCCGTTCAGGGATCGGCGGAGCCATCGGCGATATTGGCACGCACGCGTTTCAGCTGGCTCACTTCATCAGCGGCGACCCCGTAAAGGAGCTAGCCGCTGACCTCACAAGTTTCGTGGATGGCCGAAAGGTGGATGATGACACTCACATGCTTTTGCGATTTGAAAGTGGCGCAAAGGGCTATTTATGGGCAAGTCAAGTCGCTCCGGGTAACGAGAACAGCCTGAAAATTCGCGTCTATGGCGAAAAAGGCGGCTTGGAGTGGGAGCAAGAAAACCCAAATATTCTCACTGTTGGCATGTTCGGTGAACCCAAGCATACAATTACCCGAGGCGGCAACGGTGCTGGCGATGCAGCAAACGCGGTGACACGCACACCGGGCGGACATCCTGAAGGGTACCTAGAAGGCTTCGCCACGATTTACCGCGAAGCGGCAGACATTGTGCGTGAAGGTCGAAAGCCTGAAAGCCTTAGCCCAACCGTCGATGAAGGCTTGGCGGGCATGCGCTTTATCGACGCCGCAGTTCGGTCGTCAAAAGCAAATGCGCAATGGGTATCGCTTGATAACTAATTAGCAGTTTGCGAACCGAGCATTTCCGTGCAGATTGGTGGCAACATAAACTGATCGCAAATTGCCATGCCTCATATCGATAGCTACTACGCTGCCACTCAAACTCATTCATCGGCCTACCCGACCCTTTCAAACGATATCGACGTAGACATTTGCATAGTCGGCGGCGGCTTGGCAGGGTTAACGGCTGCCCATGAGTTGGCGCGACGCGGCAAGTCTGTGGTTTTGTTGGAAGGTGAAAAAGTCGGCTGGGGAGCTTCTGGTCGCAATGGCGGTTTTGTTTCTGATGGCTACGCGGAAGGCATTGCAAAGTTGGAGGCAAAGCTCGGGTTTGAACATGCCAAAGCCTTGTTCGATCTTAGCCGTGAAGGCACGCAATTTGTCCGCGCCAATATCGACAAATTTGGCGCTCCAGAATTGTTGGTTGGGAATGGCTGGCTGGATGTTGTGCGCCGCGACAATGGCGAAGCGCTTAAAAACCATGCCATTGATATGGCGGATCGGTTTGGCGCAAATGTGCACTATCTTTACCGCGATCAGGTCCAACAACGGCTAAAGAGCGATCGATATTTTCAAGGTGTCGAAGATCGATCTGCATTCCACATTCATCCGCTCAATTATGTCCAGCGCCTCGCGCAAGAGACCTCCAAACTCGGCGTGCAGATTTTTGAGCAAACAAAGGCCGTAGAGTTATCACGTCACCAGGCTGGTGCGACAGTCACAACCGACGGTGGCCATATGGTCAAAGCAAAATCTATTGTTTTGTGCGGATCAGCATATATGCGCAACCTCTTCCCCAAGGTTGACAGCGCCGTATTGCCAGTTGCCACCTATGTGGTCACCTCCAAGAAAATGAAGCGGCAACTCGAAGGTGCCATTTCTTACGATGGGGCGATCTCAGACGACCGCCGAGCAGGTGATTACTACCGTCTGGTTGATGATGGTTCTCGGCTATTGTGGGGTGGGCGCATTACGACCCAACGCAACGAACCAAAACACCTTGCTCATATGTTGGCAAA
>CAJXLH010000382.1 GCA_913055925.1 uncultured Maritalea sp.
TTTCTCGCGTCCACTGCGGCGCTATCTACAAATGGATTTGTGCCAACTCTTTCTGGCGGCTCAATATTCAACAGCGTCAGTGATGAATTGATCTTTCTTGTCTTCATGATTATCGGTGGCACGAGCATTATTTGGCATAAAATGATCGTTACGCGGCGTTTTCAATTGGCTTGGCAAGAACACAAGGAAAGCGTGAGCGCCATTGGTTTGATTTTGGCAATTGCGGCAGGCTTGTTCATTTACAACACGTCATTTTCGCAAACCGAGATTGGATTTCTGCGTTTTGTGTTTGATGTGGCGGCGACGATGACCACATCGGGCGTCGTGCACAATGCATCGCTGGGCAGCAGTGTGCCATTACTCTTTGCCATGATGCTGGCAATTGGCGGCGCAACGACATTTTCCACTAGTGGCGGGATCAAGCTGTTCCGGCTGGGGGTGATGATTAGTCACTCGTTGACTGAAGCGCGGCATCTGATTTTGCCAAATGCGATTTTGCCTGGACGTCTTGGCAGCCAGGCGCGCCAATCGGCCACAATTAAAGCGGTTTGGGGCCATTTCTTTTTGTTCATCATCACCGTTTGCGTCGGCTTGATGGGTTTCTCATTGATTGGCGTGGATTTTCAATCTGCATTTGCGAGTTCGGTCGGAAGCTTAAGTTCTGTCGCGTCTTTGGTTGATTCTACAGCATTTGCGGAAAGCCACGGCGAAGCCTATGCGCTATGGGTGACATGTTTGGCATTGGTTGGGCGCATTGAGTTTTTGGTCATTCTGGCTGCGATTTCTCACTTTCAACAGCGTTAAGTGCACGTTACGATTGACAGATATTGATCTTGTGCCTACCCATTAAGGGGCAAGGTTTTGTGCAGAGCAGACCTAATGCTTAGTTGTTAGTTTGAGCTATTGCAGTTATTCTTGGTGATGAAGGCAAAGAGTTGCAGTCGGATTTGCCCAAAAAAGAGGCCCACTAATGCCCAACGAAAAAAACCAAAATTTGCAGGACGCATTCCTCAATAACGTCCGTAAAAACAAAATTCCTGTTACAATTTTTCTTGTAAATGGCGTGAAGCTACAAGGCGTCATAACTTGGTTTGACAATTTCTGTTTGTTGTTGCGACGAGAATCTCAATCGCAACTTGTATACAAACATGCGATTTCAACCATAATGCCTGGCGCGCCAATTCAGCTTTTCGATCCTGAAAACCCTGAAAAAGGCTAAGAATTCTGTCAGCAAACGATCCGAGCGATCCTGACGTCGGCGTAGATTTTCGACGTGGGAAAGATGCCTATTACGAACGTCGCGTGGCCGCGACGCGCACACTGCTTGTGTGCCCTGATGTTGCGCGCCAACCCAACAGGCGAACGCAAGAGGCGCGTGTTGAAGAATTTCAGAGTTTGGCGCGTGCGATCAATCTCGAGATCATAGAAACGCATGCGATTACCGTTCGCGATGTGAAACCAGCGACCTTCATTGGTGGCGGCCAAGTGGAAACCCTGGCCAAACAGGTTGAGGAAGACAAGGTCAAACTTGTTCTTATCGACACTCAGCTTAACCCGATTCAGCAACGGAACCTTGAAAAGCGCCTAGGTGCCAAGGTTTTGGACCGGACGGCGTTAATCTTGGAAATCTTTGGCGATCGTGCAGCAACGCGAGAAGGCGTGCTGCAGGTTGAGTTGGCACACCTAAATTACCAAAAGGGTCGTCTCGTTCGCTCGTGGACCCACCTGGAGCGGCAGCGCGGTGGGCTGGGTTTTGTTGGTGGTCCCGGCGAAACGCAAATTGAGGCAGACCGTCGACAGCTTCAAGATCGCATCAATGTGCTCAATAAGCGCTTGGAAAAAGTGCAGCGAACACGTTTTGAACAACGCAAATCGCGTCAGTCCATTCCCTTTCCAATTATTGCTCTCGCAGGTTATACGAACGCGGGCAAATCGACGCTTTTCAATCGCCTGACCGATTCAGCTATTAAGGCGGAAGATCAGCTATTTGCGACACTCGATACAACGGTGCGCAGAGCAACTCTGCCGCATAAGAAAGAAGTTGTGTTTTCGGACACTGTTGGCTTCATTGCGGATTTGCCGACTGACCTTGTGGCGGCCTTCCGCGGTACCTTGGAAGAGGTTACGGATGCGCATGTGGTTTTACATGTTCGGGACATCGCTAATGATGATTTTATTGCGCAGGCACAAGATGTTAATGACGTTCTTTCAGATCTGGGTGTAACAACGGAAACCGTTCCCTTTATCGAGGTGTGGAACAAAACTGATGCGATTTCTGAAGATGAACTAGAGATTAGACGGCGACATATTTCGCCAGATATTCCTACAGTCGAAGTCTCGGCACACACGGGTGCTGGGATCGATGAGTTGCTGGCGACCATTGAAACCGAGCTAAGCCGAACGGCCAAAAATCAGATTGTTATTTTGCCTCATTCCGCGGCGCAACATGCGCATTGGCTTTATGAACATGGCGAAGTGAT
>CAJXLH010000383.1 GCA_913055925.1 uncultured Maritalea sp.
CAATCTTGGCAAACTTCAGGTGCGTTTGGCGTGATCAACGTTGCGCTTGGTGGCCTTGATCTTTGGACAAAGATCAACGTGAACAAAGACGCTGAAGCAGCTGCTGGTCCTGAAATGGCAAAAGTGTTTGAAGCGTTTGGTGCAGCTCGTTCATTGTCAGCTGGTTCAAATGTTCAAGACTGGAACCAAGCAACCAACATGGTGATCACTGGCGAAGCTGGTGGCCAAATCATGGGTGACTGGGCGCAAGGTGAATTCCAAGTCGCTGGTCAAGTTGCTGGCGAAGACTACACTTGTCTTCCAGGTTTGGGTGCTAACGAAATCATCTCCACTGGTGGCGATGCGTTCTACTTCCCGAAAAACGACGATCCAGAAATTACAAAAGCTCAAAAAGAGCTAGCTAGCTTGATGCTTTCAAAAGAAGTGCAAGTTGCATTTAACCTGAAAAAAGGTTCGCTTCCTGTACGTGGTGACGTTGACTTGGAAACAGCCAACGACTGCATGAAGAAGGGTCTAGCGATCTTGGCAGCTGGCAACATCATGCCAAGTGGTGACCAGGTTCTTACTGCAGATACAACAGGTCAAATTGAAGACTTGATGGTTGAGTTCTGGAACGACACCAGCATCACACCTGCAGAAGCTCAAAAGCAATACGCAGCAATTATTGCTGAAGCTGAGTAATCGTCTCACTCCCGAATTGGTGTCTTGGTTTTTCTCGACTTAAACTAAGGCATCAATCCTTGTTGGTTCGCGCAAGCTCCGTCTGCTGTGCGAACCATCAACTGACTTTGAAAGGCGATTGATTATGGCGACCGCAAAACGCCCTAACCACTTGTTTAAAAACCTCAACGCCAAAGTCGCAGCATTACCAATGATCGCGACTGCGCTGGTGGTTTTCATCGGCTGTACAATTTGGACAATTGTCCACTCCTTCACCAAATCGAAGCTCTTGCCAAAGCTCAATTTTGTTGGCTTTGACCAATATGAGCGGCTTTGGGGAACGCGTCGGTGGCTTATCTCAATCGAGAACCTCGCCTTTTACGGCATTTCTTCTTTGGTTTTCTCACTTGTCATTGGTTTTTTGCTCGCGGCATTGCTCGATCAAAAAATCCGCTTTGAGAATACCTTTAGAACCATCATTCTTTACCCGTTTGCCCTGAGCTTCATTGTGACAGGCTTGGTTTGGCAATGGGTACTTAATCCTGATTTTGGCATCCAACACATTGTGCGGAACCTCGGGTTCGAGAACTTTGTGTTCGATCCTCTTTACAATGCCGACATTGTGATTTTTGGCGTGCTGATTGCCGGTCTTTGGCAAGGAACAGGCTTTATTATGGTCATTATGCTCGCTGGTTTGCGCGGCATTGACCAAGAGATTTGGAAGGCCGCGCGCATTGATGGCATTCCAAAATGGAAAACCTACATTTTCGTCGTCATTCCTATGATGCGCCCAGTGTTTATCACAGCCCTTGTATTGATCGCGGCTGGCATCGTTAAAGTTTATGACCTGGTGGTTGCGCAAACCAACGGTGGACCCGGCATCGCGTCAGAAGTGCCCGCGAAGTATGTTTATGACGCAATGTTCAAGAACCAGAATTTGGGACAAGGCTTTGCCGCCTCGACCATGATGCTTGTTAGCGTTCTGATCATTCTCATCCCTTGGGCTTATCTCGAATTTGGAGGACGTAAACGTGAGCAGTAATTCAACCGTTTCGTCTCAGGAAATGACCGGCCCACGTGGGGCGCGTCCTAAGCGGATATTGTCTGGCCGCAACATTATGATCTACGGCACACTTATTGTTGTCGCCGCTTACTATTTGCTCCCACTTTGGGTGATGGTGATGACCTCACTTAAAGGGATGCCGGAGATCCGCTTGGGCAACATCTTTGCCCCGCCGGTTGAGATTACATTTCAACCTTGGGTGAAGGCTTGGTCGCAAGCATGTACTGGGCTTAACTGTGAAGGTCTTAGCCGCGGATTTTGGAACTCTGTACGCATTCTTGTGCCATCAGTGACGATTTCGATCTTCATCGCATCGATCAACGGCTATGCGCTCGCGAACTGGAAGTTCAAGGGGTCTGAGGTCTTCTTCACTATTCTGATCTTTGGTGCGTTTATCCCCTACCAGGTGATGATTTATCCAATCGTGATCATTCTTCGTGAACTTGGCCTGTTTGGTAAAGTTGAAGGCCTTGTGTTGGTCCACACCGTGTTTGGCATGCCTATCCTAACATTGTTGTTCCGCAACTATTTTACATCTCTTCCTGAAGAGTTGTTCAAAGCGGCGCGTGTGGATGGTGCAGGCTTTTGGGGGATTTACCTTCGGATTATGGTGCCGATGTCGTTGCCGATCTTTGTGGTGGCAATGATCCTGCAGATCACCGGCATCTGGAACGACTTCCTGTTCGGCGTCGTCTTTGCGGGTACGCAGCACTATCCGATGACCGTCCAGC
>CAJXLH010000384.1 GCA_913055925.1 uncultured Maritalea sp.
CAGCAGACCTTTTGGCCCAAGCCGAGCACGATGCATCTGCACAATCGATATTGATTACGTCAGACACGGATTTGGCCACTCAGGTTGAAAAAGAAGTTCAAAGACAGCTCGACATTTTGCCGAAAAAACACATTGCTGGTCCGTCATGGGACGATTTTGGCGCGGTGATTATTGCGAATTCTCTTGATGATGCCATCGCCTTATCAAACCGCATGGCACCAGAGCACCTTGAGCTTGCAGTAGATGACCCTGAGGCGCTTTTGCAAAAAGTACGACACGCAGGTGCAGTGTTCCTTGGGCACCACACGCCAGAGGCTATTGGCGACTATATCGGCGGAACAAACCACGTTTTGCCTACCGCGCGCTCTGCTCGCTATGCATCCGGTTTGAACGTTCATGATTTCATCAAGCGCATTTCGATTTTGGGTTGCACACCATCGTCACTTGCTGAATTGGCACCAGACGCAGTGGCACTGGCTGAAGCAGAAGATTTGCAAGCGCACGGTCGTTCAGTTTCAATCCGACTAAACCGATAGTCTTGCTTTTGATCAATTGATCAGTTTCTCGTTTTGATAGTATGTTGCGCGCAATCAAATGCGGCAAACCCTGATCACATGAGGCTCAATGGATTTCGCAAACCCGGAAACGGACAAGCTGGTCACCGTCACGCTTGATCCTGAAACCATCATCTCGATTGATCCCGATGAGGTGCATGAGCGCCGTATCGCGGTTTATGATCTGGTGGAAGAAAACCAGTTTGCGCCGATCACGCCCATCGAAGAAGCGCATGGTCCCTACGGGCTACACGTTTCGATCCGAGGCAACCACCTTGGCCTAGATGTGCGGAACCCAACGACCAATGAGCCGATTGCTGCGCATTTTCTATCGCTTACCCCGTTTCGCCATCTCATTCGCGACTATTTCCGCATTCGAGAAAGCTATTACGAGGCCATCAAGAGCGCGCAGCCATTTCAAATCGAAACGGTGGATATGGCGCGTCGCGGCTTGCACAATCAGGCCGCAGACCTCTTGCGTGAACGCTTGAGGGGTAAATTGCAACTCGACAACAACACCGCACGCCGTCTGTTTACTTTGATCTGCGCTGTGCAACCGTATGGGGATCGACGTGAAGTGTCGGGCCCCGACATGCCAACAGTATTGTTTGTGTGTTCCATGAATTCGGTGCGTTCGCCAATGGCGGCTGCACTTGCCCGGCGTGCTTTCCCAACCCGAATAGTTGCCCGTTCAGCGGGTGTGCGGTCGGGACAGGTGGACAATTTCGTGCACGAAGTCATGGAAGAGATCGGTGTCGACATGTCGGTGCATACGCCGCACACAATGGACGAATTAGTTGCCAGCAGCTTCGATCTTGTGGTCACCCTATCTGACGAGGCACCAGCCGCAGTTGACGCGCGAAACTACGAGGTCGGTAAGCGCGTTCATTGGGAAGTCAGCGACCCGACGCTCGAGGACGGAAATCGCGCGCAAAAACTAGATGCTTACCGCGCGCTGCGCGAAGACTTAAACAACCGCATCAACACTGAATTGCAATCCCTCGCAACTAGTGGTTCACAAATCGGCTGAATTTGTATAGGTTGCCGCCAATTCAAGCGTTGAGCAAAGGTTTTGGCGCGCGAAGGTGCTTATCAGGAGAAAGAATGGCAAAAGAAGAAATGCTCGAATTTCCGGGCGTTGTTCAGGAACTACTTCCAAACGCAACGTTCCGTGTGAAGCTCGAAAATGATCACGAAATTATCGCTCACACTGCTGGTCGTATGCGGAAAAACCGTATTCGCGTATTGGCGGGTGACAAGGTTTTGGTGGAAATGACACCGTATGATCTGACCAAAGGTCGGATTACTTACCGCTTTAAGTAGCGTTCCAATTTCGCCGAGCATTAGGACTTTAGATGGCCACTCGTCCCGATCTCATTCTCGCATCTGCGTCGCCGCGGCGGCTGGCGCTGCTCAACCAAATTGGTGTTGAGCCTGATCATTTGATCCCCGCAGATGTAGATGAAACGCCGCTCAAAGGTGAAATTCCGCGAAAACTCGCAGCACGTTTGGCCCACACCAAGGGCCTAACGGTGCAACATAAGGCGCGTCAAACTGGCATTGGCGACAATGCTCTTGTGCTGAGCGGTGATACTGTAGTGGCGGTCGGGCGTCGCATTTTGCCAAAAGCGGAAATGCTTGATGATGCTGCGCATTCCTTGCGTCTGCTCAGTGGGCGTTCACACCGTGTGTTTACGTCCATTTGCCTGCTTAACCCAGCTGGCAATGCACGCCGACGTGTGGTCGAAACACGTATTCGTTTCAAACGATTGTCCAACTCAGAAATTGACGCCTATCTCGCCAGCGGCGAGTGGGAAGGCAAAGCTGGTGGTTATGCTATCCAAGGCATTGCTGGCGCGTTTGTAGTAAAGCTCCAAGGCTCATTCC
>CAJXLH010000385.1 GCA_913055925.1 uncultured Maritalea sp.
GGGATCGCGCCCATAAAGCCATCCACCGGTCGGCCACCCACAAAGGCAATAACGGCAGGGATCGACTGAATGCCCATTTGGCCAGCAATAGCTTGGTTTTGGTCAATATCAATTTTGACCAATTTCACCTTGCCCGCCGCTTCGGTGACCACTTTTTCAATCATTGGTCCGAGTTGCTTGCAAGGCCCGCACCAAGGCGCCCAGAAATCAACAAGCACGGGCGTTGTTTGCGAAGCTTCCATTACATCTTTGGCAAAGCCTGCTGTATCAGAATCCTTGATCAGATCTGCTGGGGCGGCGGATTGACCGCCAGATGTTAGGTCTACCTGCATGGAAATTCTCGCTTTATTGCGTCATCTTTGTTCATAATCTGGCCCCTACATGCGACAAAAACAAGTCAAACGCCAGTGCTTTTGCGCAATTTGATCGTTGGGAGAAGCCGGGTCCAAAATTGCGTTTGCGGCAATTTTTGAAATTTTTGCAAAATGGGCAAAAATTTATCTTGCAATTGGGTGAGGCTTTGGGCATATAAGCGCCCACCAGCCACGTCGTTACGACGCACATAGCGCTGGAACGGATGCGGGCGTAGCTCAGGGGTAGAGCACAACCTTGCCAAGGTTGGGGTCGTGAGTTCGAATCTCATCGCCCGCTCCAAAAACTTCAAGTCTTTGACAGTGATCGACAACCAGCTTCGGCTGGTTTTGTTGTTTTTTGCGGTGGATTTCATAGCCTAATGCGGCCCCTAAAGGGGGGCACGATTACGTGGTCTCATAGTGTTTGGATCACCCCATTTTGCTGACAATTTTGTTATCAATCCGATTGGCGAATACCCCCGTTTCCTCCTCGACACACAAACGGTGTGATCGCGCCGCATATGGCGCTTTGATCAATTAGGAGGATCGAAATGAAAAAGATCGTAATCGGGTCAGCACTCGCACTATCACTTGCTTTTGGTTCAGCTGCACAGGCTGGCAACATCGTTGAAACAGCTCAAGAAGCAGGTGTTTTTAACACATTGATCGCTGCAGCAAGCGCCGCTGGGTTGGCTGGTGCTTTGGCTGACGGTGAAAACCTAACTGTTTTCGCTCCAACAGATGACGCTTTTGCTGCGCTGCCAGAAGGCACAGTTGAAACTCTGTTGAAGCCAGAAAACAAGCAACAGCTTGTTGATATTCTTTCTTACCACGTCTTGCCGACAAAAGTGATGTCATCTGATTTGCCAGCTGGCACAAACGATGTGAAGACGTTGAAGTCGGGTGGCGATGAGACCATCACTGTGAAAGTGATGGGCGGCAAAGTGATGATTGATGATGCAACCGTGGTGACCGCAGACGTTGCTGCCGACAATGGCGTTATTCACATCATCGATAAAGTCATTCTTCCTTCTGACTAAACTTTCCTCTCCTTGTTTAGTCTATCCTGGGAAAGGCGTCCTTTTGGGCGCCTTTGTTGTTACCGATCCAATTTTGATTTCTTCGGCGCCAGCATAATGTTGGTTTCGGTCAAGCTCACACCTTCAATCAGGCGGATGCGGCGCAGGACGTCGTCAAACTCGATCAAGTCGCTGGTTTCCAATTCAGCGATCAAGTCCCACTTGCCGTTGGTGGTGTGTAAGCTTCTCACCTGCGGCATACCCATCATAGATTTCACCACCGCTTCTGTGCTGCGGCCGCCAATTTCCACCAAGGTGATGGCGTGAATCGATTTGTCATCACTGGGGGAGCCAGTGATGATGGTAAAGCCGGCAATTACCCCTGTGCTGACCAATCTATCAATTCTGGCCTTTGCGGTGGCGCGCGAAATGTTTAAGGTCATCGCAATGGTGGCGATCGGCATGCGCGCATCATGGCGCAGCAAGGCGATTAGTTTATTGTCGAGATCATCCATTTCGCAAATTGCTCAGTTGTTGCCATCGAATTGGCAAAAGATAACTCAATTTTGCTCATAAATTCAACTATTCGATGTATTTCCTTGTGTGCATAATGCTTCAAAACCAAAAACACTAAGATTTTTGGGCAAGAGCTAGGGTACATTTATGGTTGAGAACTCCTCTCGTCGTTCAGTGGCACTGATCGGCGCGCCTGTTGATGGCGGCGCGGGCATGTCTGGTTGCATTATGGGGCCTGCCGCTTTGCGCGTTGCGGGTTTGGCCAATTCTTTAACTGAGCTGAATTGTGATGTGACCGATTTGGGCGACGTGGTGCCGGATGAGGTGTCGCTGAAGCTAGGCGGTGCAACCCACCATGAAAACGAGGTCGCGGGTTTTGCGCGCGCGCTTTATCGAAAGGGCTATGACGCGCTTAAATCTGGTGCGACCCCAATTTTCATGGGTGGCGATCACTCGCTTTCCATGGGATCGGTAACTGGTGTCGCCAAATATGCGGCCGAAGTGGGTAAAAAGCTGCATGTGTTGTGGCTCGATGCCCATCCGGATTACAA
>CAJXLH010000386.1 GCA_913055925.1 uncultured Maritalea sp.
AAAGTGCAGATATTCTGCGCATCCTCAATAGCGGTTTTGGCGACCTAGCAAACAATCAAATCGACCTATATCCCGATGAACATGCAGCAGAGATAGATGCGTTGAATAAGCGGCTATATGAAAACGTGAATAATGGCGTCTACAAAGCTGGTTTTGCCTCATCCCAACTCGCATATGAAGAAGCGGTTGAACAGCTTTTTGATGAAATGCGCTCGATTGACGAATTGTTGTCAGATGGGCGGGAATTCTTGTTTGGCAACAACTTGACCGAAACAGATATTCGCCTGTTCGTGACAATGGTTCGTTTCGACGCTGCCTATTTTGGCTTGTTCAAATGCAATCTCGCACCGCTGAGTTTTTTCAAAAACCTGCATGCCCACACCAAGCGGATGTTTGCCATCGAAGCTATTCGAAAAACCGTCAACATGGAGCACATCAAGCAAGGCTATTATTCGGTCAAAGCGCTAAACCCAAGCGGCATTGTGCCGATAGCTCCGCGACAAGAATTTGGCTAAAAAGTAGTGCCGGACGTCAAGTTTGCAGCGACGCCCGGCACAATTGCCTAACGGAGGAAACATCCTTCGGCAAATTTTTATGCGATGCGTGCACCGCTTTCTGGTTCAAACACAGATGCCTTGGTGAGGTCAAATGCCAACGACGACTGTTCGCCGGCGATCACTTGAGCATCGGCTCGCAACCGGGCGGTCACTTGCTTGCCGCCAAGGTTGGTGACCACGAAGGTATCAGAACCCGCAGGTTCAACCACATCAATCTGGCAATCTGCCAATTGGCTGTTTTCAGAAACGGCACTAACAGGATCGGTGATGTTTTCTGGGCGCAAGCCAAGCACAACATCTTTTGCAGTACCATTTAGTCCTTTGATGCCACGGTTGAGTTTGAGTGTCAGGCCTTTGCTCCCAGGCTGTTCAACAACAATTTCCGCCCCATCGCCAGAGGCACTTGCCTTGGCCGGAATGAGGTTCATTGAAGGCGACCCCATAAAGTCGGCAACGAACATGTTGGCGGGTTGATTGTAAATCTCGTTCGGCGAACCAACCTGCTGGATCACACCATCTTTCATGACAACAATTTTTGTCGCCAATGTCATGGCTTCGATTTGGTCGTGTGTAACATAGACAATCGAAGCGCCGAGTGTTTGGTGCAAACGTTTGATCTCGGTACGCATTTCCACGCGCAGCTTCGCATCTAGGTTTGAAAGCGGCTCATCAAACAAGAAGAGTTGCGGATCGCGCACCAGCGCTCGTCCCATCGCCACGCGCTGACGTTGACCACCTGATAGCTGCGATGGTTTACGGTCAAGCAAATGGTCGATTTGCAGAAGCCCTGCGACTTCTTCGAGTTTGGCCTGTTGCTCAGCTTCTGGCGTACCGCGCACCTTCATGCCGAAAGTGATGTTTTTCGCTACGCTCATCGTTGGATAAAGCGCGTAAGATTGGAAAACCATCGCAATGTCACGGTCTTTCGGTGAGACACCCACCATAGAACGACCACCAATTTTGATGTCACCGCCAGTTGTTTCTTCGAGGCCTGCAATGCAGTTGAGCAGCGTTGATTTGCCACAACCAGAAGGGCCGACAAGAACAAGAAACTCGCCTTGTTGAATTGAGACATTGATGTCTTTTAGAATTTTGATACTGCCAAAGCTCTTATCAAGATTTTCAATCGAAAGGATCGGTTGAGAGGTTTGGGTCATTTGTTTATCCCTTCACGCTGCCTGCGGTGAGACCGCGGATAAAGTATTTTCCTGCAACCACGTAGACGAGCAATGTCGGCAAGGCGGCGATAATCGCTGCGGCCATATCCACATTGTATTCTTTCACGCCAGTGGTCGAATTTACGATGTTGTTGAGTGCCACAGTGATCGGCTGTGTTCCGGCTTGGCTAAAGGACACACCAAACAAGAAGTCATTCCAGATTTGGGTGAACTGCCAAATGACCGTCACAACGATAATCGGTGGTGAAATTGGCAAGAAAATCGAGAAGAAGATTCTAAAGAACCCTGCCCCATCAACTTTTGCAGCTTTCACCAGCTCTTGCGGTACCGTCACATAGAAGTTCCGGAAAAAGAGGGTTGTAAAGCCAATGCCGTAGATCACGTGTACGAGCACCAAGCCACCAATTGAGCCTGCCAGTTTCAGCACGCCAAGCGTCATCGCCATTGGCAACAGAACCACTTGGAACGGAATGAAGCAGCCGAACAACATCAAAGCAAACAAGATGTTTGAGCCTTTGAAGCGCCATTGTGCGAGCACGTATCCGTTCATCGCACCAAGGAGTGTCGAAAGGAATACGGCTGGCACCGAAAGAAGCACTGAGTTCCAGAAGAACGGACGCAGTCCTTCGCACTGAGTTCCCGTACATGCACTCGACCAAGCGGTGATCCAAGAGGAGAAATCAACCTCCCTTGG
>CAJXLH010000387.1 GCA_913055925.1 uncultured Maritalea sp.
TGATGTGATGATCAATGGCGAAACTGGCGCAGGCAAAGATGTGGTGGCGCGGGCGCTGCACGACCATTCATCGCGCAAAGAAAAACCATTTGTGGCGGTAAACTGCGGCGCACTGCCCAAAGAGATTATTGAAAGCGAGTTGTTTGGCCACGAAGCTGGCGCGTTTACTGGGGCGACCCAACAGCGTATTGGCAAAATCGAATATGCCAATGGCGGCACGCTTTTTTTGGATGAAATAGAATCCATGCCGCTCGACGTGCAGGTAAAATTGTTGCGGGTTGTGGAAACGCGCAGCTTAGAGCGTTTGGGGTCCAACAAAACTGTGCCCTTAGATATACGCATTGTGGGGGCGTCAAAAATTGATCTCAACTCGGCCAGTGCGTCCGGCGATTTCCGTCAAGATCTCTATTTTCGCTTAAATGTTGCTTCAATCAATCTGCCGCCTTTGCGTGAACGCGGCGAAGATATTTTGCTGTTGTTTTATCGGCTTGCGCGTCAAGCACGTGCACGGTTCCGAAAAGAAATTCCAGACGTTACGCCAGAAATAATCGCGCAGCTCCATGCTTATGATTGGCCGGGCAATGTGCGCGAACTGCGCAATTCAGCTGATCGGTTCGTATTGGGCATGGGCCTTGGCATTGACGGCAGCGACTTGCCAGTTTCCGAAACGGCACAAGAAGGCACTTTGCCTGAAAAAATGGCGGCTTACGAAAAGGCACTCATCGAACGTGAAATCGAGCGCAATGGTGGCTCATTGAAGTCGACTTATGAGAGCTTTGGCATCTCTCGCAAGGCGCTCTATGAGAAAATGAAAAAATACGGCATTCAAAATCACGACGTCAACTGATGTGTCGAATTCGACACATTGGTCGTTTTTCGATGGGTGGAAAAGGTAACAAGCCACGACGTGTGCCATCGCTTATCGTCGCATCAACTTTTATCTAACATGCTGACAAATATAGATATTTGGAAATGCTAACGAGTCTGGCACGCTGCTTGCTATCTAAATTGGCGAGGGGCAACGGCTTTGTTGCCTGAGCTCGAAAACCTTTTTGGGGAGGAAAATATGATTAAGAAACTTTTGGTCGGCGCAACGCTTAGTGCAGCGCTAATGGCATCACCAGCGCTTGCAAACTGCGACAGCGGTGAAATGGTCATCAAATTCAGCCACGTTACGGCTGAAACAGGTCACCCGAAAGGTGAAGCAGCGGCAGCGATCGCCAAGCGTATCAATGAAGAGATGAACGGCACAGCTTGTATGGAAGTGTTCGCGAACTCAACATTGTTTGACGACAACAAAGTGATGGAAGCATTGCTTTTGGGTGACGTTCAAATCGCGGCGCCTTCATTGTCAAAGTTTGAAAGCTTCACCAAGAAATACCGTGTGTTTGATTTGCCATTCTTGTTCTCAGACATGGATGCTGTGAACACCTTCACGCAAGGCCCAGTTGGCAAAGACTTGCTGAACGCGATCAACGACAAAGGCTATGTCGGTCTTGGATATATTTACAATGGTCTAAAGCACTTCTCTGCGAAAAAGCCATTGGTTGCACCGACAGATGCGGCAGGTCTGAAATTCCGCGTTCAAACGTCTGACGTAGCTGTGGCGATGATTGAAGCCATGGGCGGATCAGCACAAAAACTTGCATTCTCTGAGGTTTATGGTGCGCTACAAACTGGTGTTGTAGACGGTCAAGAAAACACATGGTCGAACATCTACTCTAAGAAGTTCTTCGAAGTGCAAGATGGTGTAACAGTAACCAACCACCAGTTGCTGACTTACCTTGCGATCACTTCCAAAGAGTGGCTCGACGGTTTGGACCCAGCTGTGCGTGACCAGTTCCTCACAATCTTTAACGAAGAAGTCGTTGCCGCAAACGCAAAAGCAACTGCTTTGAACGAAGAAGCGAAGCAAAACATCATCGCAGCTGGCGGTGTTGTACGTGAGCTGACAGCTGAACAGCGTCAGGTTTGGGTCGACACAATGAAGCCTGTGTGGGCACAATTTGCTGACGATATTGGTCAAGACGTGATTGACGCAGCCGTTGCTGCTGGCATGTAAGCTAAACGAATTCAAAGGGCGCGAATGATCGCGCTCTTTGTTTTTCTGGTGCGGTACCCAGCAATTTGTATCGCTAAGTTTCATTTTATCTTTGGGGGAGAAAATGGCTGCAACCTGGCTATATGTCGGCACTGGCTTGCTCATTGCTGCGCTGTTTCTTGCTGAGCGCCGTTGGAAAGACCAAGTGACGCGCTTAGAGGAGAACATCCTCGCCAGCATTCTGGCGCTCATTACCATCATCTCATTTGTGCAAGTTGTCATGCGTTATGGCTTTAACGCTAGCTTTGGCGGCGCACTGGAGTTGACGCGAATTTTGTTCGCCTGGCTCATTTTGTTCGGCATGTCTTATGGCGTGAAAACAGGCAT
>CAJXLH010000388.1 GCA_913055925.1 uncultured Maritalea sp.
GCTCTTCATGTGCCGCGCGGGATGTTGGAGTTTTGGATTGACCCCGCCAGCCCGTATCACAATGAAAAACTAGCAACTGACAAGAAACTTGTCTTTTTCTGTGCAGCAGGATGGCGATCCGCTTTGGCAACGAAAACAGCAAAAGATATGGGCTTTAACAATGTCGCCCACATCGATGGTGGTTTTGGTGCATGGCGCGACCAAGGCGCGCCAATCGTTGAATCGGAAAGCCGTAAGACTTAGCTCTCATCAAAATCAAGTGTTAGCTTGTCACTGGTCGGCCGCGCTTGGCACGCAAGCGTAAACCCAGCTTCAATTTCCCACGGCTCAAGCGAGTAGTTCACATCCATTTCGGCGCTACCGTTTGCCACCTTGCACCGACATGTGCAGCACATGCCGCCTTTGCAACTAAACGGCAAATCGAGCCCGTGGGCGTTTGCAGCTTCCAAAACGGTTTGATCGGCATCGGTGAGTTTAAAGCTGCGTTTTGTGCCATCAAGGATCACTTCAACAGCAACACCTTGTTCTGCTGCTTCTAGCATCTCTTTGGTCGGTGCCTTGCGTGGTTCTTGCCCATCGGCTGGGGTGAACAGTTCAAAATGCACTTTAGCATTATCAACACCTAGCGCCGCGCATGTGTCGCGGACAACTTCAATCATTTCACCTGGGCCGCAAATGAATACGCCGTCAGCGCCTACCAAGTCGATGGCGTTGGTATTGTCCAAAGCGCGGATTTTGTCCGCATCAATTCGGCCATTAAGAATAGGCACATCTTGGTCTTCGCGACTTAAGATATGGATCAAAGTGAACCGATCCATAAACCGATCTTTCAAAAACTCGAGCTGCTCACGGAACATGATCGACTTGGTTTCGCGGTTGCCATAAACCAAGGTGACATTTGCATCTGGATCGCCATCCAGAAGCGATTGTGCGATCGACATCATTGGCGTAATGCCAGAGCCTGCAGCGATCAAAAGAGCATTTTTAAGTTCGCCAATTTTCGCTGTAAAACGCCCCTCAGGTGTCATCACCTGTAGTTTCTGGCCAGCTTTCAACTCGTTCGTCGCGTAACTGGAGAACTTACCATCTTCCACACGACGGATGCCCACTGTTAAAGCATTTTCACCCAATGGTGATGAAATTGAATAGGAGCGGCGAACATCTTCGCCCGCAATCTCAGCACGCAAAGTGAGATATTGGCCCGGCGCAAAAGCATAGTCATCTCTTAGATCGCTTGGAATGGAGAAGCTGATCGCTTTTGCATCAGAGGTAAGATCTTCGATTTTTGAGATCGTGAGTTCGTGAAATTTTGCAGCCATGGTTTACCTCAGATGCATTTGAAATAGTCAAAAGGCTCAAGACAGGATTTGCAGCGGTAATGCGCTTTACAAGCCGTAGAGCCGAATTCAGATAGACGTTCGGTGTCCTCGCTGCCGCATTTCGGGCATGCGACAATGGTTTCACCGAACAGGGCGAGTTTGGAGTTTGAACCATTAACTGGTGGTGCAATGCCATAGGCGCGCAGTTTTTCCCGCCCTTCATCGCTTATCCAGTCGGTTGTCCAAGCGGGTGAGATCACCCGTTCAATCTGGGCGTCAAACCCCGCGTCACGCAACGCCGCTTCAACAGCAAATTCAATCGCTAGGACGGCAGGGCAACCAGTATAGGTTGGGGTCACATATGCGACCGCCTTGCCGCCTTTAAGTTGAACGTCGCGCAAAATGCCAAGCTCCGCCACATTAACGCATGGGACCTCCGGGTCTGGCACAGACGCAGCCGCGTCCCATGCCAGCGCTACATCGCCGCTGCGTTCAATTTGCGTAGGGTGGAGCGCGGTCATTTTTACCAGCTCATGCCTGGATAGGCGCGTTGCATATATTGCAATTCAGCGAGTAGGAACCCCATTTCTTCGCCATGATGTCCTGTGCGACCGCCAAGCTGCGGATATTCGATTTCAGGGATGTCCAATAGCGCTTGATCGAAAACATTTGAAATGGTTTGGTTCCACTTGTCGCGTACCGCTTCGCGGTCAGGCAAAATGCCGCCCTGTGCGCATTCTTTCGCGGCGTCCGACATCACAAATAGTTCTTCGGTGTAGGGGTGCAGCCAATCTACGGCGCTTTTCATGCGTTCGGCACTTTCTTCAGTGCCATCGCCCAGTCGAATGATCCATTCTCCAGCGTGGCGAATATGATAGGCAACTTCCTTTTGCGATTTACCTGCAATCCCCCGGATCGTCTCGTCGCTAGAGGACATCGCAGCTTGCCAATAAGGTTCCATAAAGGCAGCGAAATAAAGCTGCTTGAGCATGGAATGTGCGAAATCTTCATTAGGTCGTTCCACAAGCAAACAGTTCTTATATTCGCGGTCGAGGCGCAAATACGCAAGCTGGTCCTCATCGCGGCCCTTTCCCTCAACTTCACCCG
>CAJXLH010000389.1 GCA_913055925.1 uncultured Maritalea sp.
CGAGGACGGCAAAGCAGGCATTGCTGTTGGTGTTACGGATGATCTTAAAGACAAGTTCAACGCCGTTGATTTTGTTCGTGTCGGTGTGGAAGCCGTCGGCGGCAAAGGCGGTGGCGGTCGTCCAGACATGGCGCAGGGTGGTGGCCCTGATGGGGCAAGTGCGCAAAAGGCGATCGACGCAATTCGCGCTGCGATTGCAGGGTAGGCTTGACGATTTCTCTCGTTGGCGTGCCATTGGCGGCACGCTGGCGGGTGCTTGGCGGGCTTGTGACGGGGTCAAGTCGTTCAAATAAGTGAGCGACGTGACTATTTGTTTCTGGCAATGGAAACAAAGGAACGGGTTATGCGATACCACGCAGATGCAACAAAACTAAAGCGCTGGCGCGAAGAGCGAAACTGGTCACAAGAACATCTTGCCAGTTTGGCGGGTGTCGGTGTGCGTACTATTCAGCGCATTGAAAATGGCGATCCTACCTCCGCCGATACATTGTCCGCGTTAGCCGCTACTTACAATGTGGATGTTTCGTCCATCACGTCTGAAACACCGACGAGCAAGGGCAGGGTGACACGCAAAAACCTCGCTGGTTTGCGTTTTGCCTTTTGGATTCACTTTGCCAGCTATGCATTTTGTATGATCGTTTTTCTCGCGATCGGCGTCAGTTCAGGCGATTTGTTTGTGATGCTAGAACCTGCGCTTTGGTGGTTTGTTGGCCTAGCTGGTCATGGTTTGGCTGTTGCCATTGTGACTTTGGCGTTCCGCTATCAACAAGAACAGGAGTAAAAGCTTGGATCAACCTTTCAGTCGTGGGCCGATCACTTCAATTCTGTTCGTCCAAATATAGCCGTCAAAGTCTTTTGGGATCATCTTGAGCTGATCAAGTTGATCGATGCCCGCGGAACCAGGGTCATCTAAAGACATTGGTCCAAGCATTATGATTTTGGAACCGACATCGCTTAGCCGTTGTTGAAAGCGGTTTGGCCATCCCCACAACAGCCATGCATAGTTTGCCGGAACGGCGACGATACGATTTTGGCAGGGTGCTGGCACAATCCCGGTCCAGCCATAGGCGAGGTATTCGATTAGGCAGGATTTGACTTGCGGCTTTGTGTAGCCGGTCCATTTGGGCATGGCGGCTAGGACTTCGTTTGTCGGTGCGCGGCCGCCATAAACCCCAATGATGCTATCTTGAAACTGCGGGTTTTGAGCGATGAACTGCAAGAATTTCTGTCCTTCATCGTCGGCATTGCTTTTGAAATTGATGAGGAATTTTTTATCGGGAAAACCTGATAGAAATGCCTTCAATTCCGGCATTGGTTTGTGGTCCAAACCGCGCAAAGGATAGGTTTGACCACCATCGGCTGTGTAGCCATAACCAAGATCTAAGGATTGAAGATAGGCAAGGTTGTGCGTGCGTGTTACGCCTTCGCCTTCAGTTCGGCAATCAACTGTCCAGTCATGGAAAACAACAAAATGGCCGTCAGTTGTGGGATGTATATCAATTTCAACAATGTCCGCGCCTGCATCAAAAGCTGCTTTGGTTGAGGCTGCCGTGTTTTCAATTAGCGTGTGTTCTGGTTCAAATATCCGAGCTGCGGTGCAGGTTTCGTTGGTGAGCCCTTCACGTGGATAGGTTTGATGCACACCACGGTGGCTCAACAATTTTGTCGAAGCATTTTCGGGAAGAGTGGCGAGAAGCGAGCTATTCCATGCCCAAAGCGCGATAAAACCGGCCAGTGGAATCCAGTATCTCTTTTTCAAAGCACGCCTCCCGCAAATATTTGCGGGAAGCTATGTTTGGATAAGGGCGAAGATATGGCGCTAGCGTGCGATCACCACGTCGCCACCTGAGCGTTCTTCGATATTTGTGTAGTTGGGTGTGCCGTCAACATTCACGGTGCCACCAGAAGACGCTTCTGCGGTCAGATGATCGGTCACTTTAGCGTCAATGTCAGCACCGCTTGACGCTTCGATGTGTGCTTTGGAACATTCGAGTGACGATGCCCAAATGTCCGCCCCAGATGACGCTTCGGCGTTCAATGTTGCGCAAGTGCCTTCTGCCGTGAGATTGGCCCCGCCGGATGCCTCTAAGTGGATTTTTCCGGCGTCAATGTCCTTGGCGATTAGGTCTGCCCCCGAACTGGCCGAGAATGTGATCATGCCAGACTGGAAGCCATCTACGCGCACGTCTGCGCCTGATTTTGATTTAACTTCGGAAAGCGCTGGCATTTGAATTGTTACGTGCACTGACCTATTCCAATTGTCGGCAAGCGACAGCAAGCTAAACACGTTCATATCTGTGTCTTGTTTGATAATAAGGCGGTCGCCATTTTGCGTGATTTTCAAATCGTCTAAGTGACTGGCTTTATTTGATTTGGCGACGATGCTGAAGGTGTCACCTTGCTGAATGGCGAC
>CAJXLH010000390.1 GCA_913055925.1 uncultured Maritalea sp.
TAAGCGGCGTGGCCTTGAGACCAATTCCATATCGAGATTGATATTTGCATGACTGACAAAGTGATCACCCGCTTCGCGCCATCTCCCACTGGCTTTTTGCATATCGGCAACGCCCGCACCGCCCTTTTCAACTGGGCGCTTGCAAAGTCTTTGGGCGGCGAAATGCTTTTGCGTATCGAAGATACCGATCGCGAACGCTCTACCGATGCGGCCATCAACGCTATCCTTGAAGGCATGGAATGGCTTGGGCTGGATTACGCTGGCGAACCTGTTTATCAGTCAAAAAACATTGATCGGCACACCGAAATTGCAAATCAACTTCTCGCCGAAGGCAAAGCATATAGGTGCTATGCCACGCCCGAAGAACTCACCGCAATGCGTGAAAAAGCAAAGGCTGAAGGCCGTCCAATGGTTTATGACCGCCGTTGGCGTGACCGCCCGGAAGGCGACGCACCTGCCGGCGCACCATTTGTCGTTCGCGTGAAGGCACCAACATCGGGCGAGATTGTCGTTAAGGACCAAGTTCAGGGCGACGTGACGTTCAAGGCTGAAAACTTGGATGACTTTGTCATTCTTCGTTCAGACGGCACACCGACTTACTTGCTCGCCGTTGTTGTGGACGATCACGATATGGGCGTAACCCACATTTTGCGTGGCGATGACCACTTAGTGAATTCGGCACGCCAAATCACGATCTACAACGCCATGGGTTGGAACGTGCCTGTGATGGCACATACCCCGCTTATTCATGGTCCTGACGGTGCAAAGCTTTCCAAACGCCATGGCGCACTCGGCGTCGGCGAATATCGCAAAATGGGCTATCTGCCAGATACGATCCGCAACTACTTTGCGCGCTTGGGCTGGGCCCATGGTGACAATGAGATCTTTTCATCCGAGCAATTGATCGAATGGTTCTCATTTAATGGGCTCAATAAGGGCGCAAGCCGCATCGATTTTGCCAAACTTGAAAACCTCAATGCGCACTACATCAAAAACAGTGACGACGAAGCGCTCTATGAATTGATGGTTTCTCTGGCTGAAGAACTTGATGACCAGAAAAACCTTTCAGGCCTTAAAGCGCATAAAAACCAAGTCCTAGCAGCGCTCCCTGCCCTAAAAACACGCGCAAAAACTGTTCTCGACTTGATTTCCGGTGCGGATTTTATCTTCAGCGCACGGCCATTGCAGTTTGAAGATAAAGCCGCAGCAGCGGTTGAGGGTGACGCACTCGACGTGCTTCAAAAAGTCGAACCCGTTTTGGCGGGTCTGAATGATTGGAGTCACGACGGCATTGATGGCGCACTTCGGGCATTTGCAGAAGAACATGAATTGAAATTTGGCAAGGTTGCACAGCCTCTTCGCGCGGCCGTGACGGCCAAAAATGCATCTCCAGGTTGTTTTGATGTGTTGCTGATTTTGGGCCAGGAAGAAAGTCTTTCACGCCTAAAAGAAACAACTGCGGTATAAACACGCAATTTACCGATTAAGGCGCGCTGATCGCTTGCGAAATCGCGCCAAATCCGGTACCTCATGCGCAACCTGATTTGCAGGTGCGACGACGCTCGATCGTTTGTGGGGACGGACAGCTGAGTCTTTTTTGAAATCTTGTAGGAGGCCTATAATGACCGATCGGATTGCAAAATTAGAAATTGATGGCAATAGCTATGAATTCCCCATCCTTTCCGGTTCAGTTGGACCAGACGTAATCGACATCCGTACGCTTTACGCAAAGACTGGACACTTCACATTTGACCCTGGTTACACATCAACCGGTTCAACAGAATCTGCAATTACTTACATTGATGGCGCGAAAGGCACATTGCTTTATCGCGGCTACCCAATTGAGCAATTGGCAGAAAAATCATCTTTCCTTGAAGTTGCTTATTTGCTGCTAAAAGGCGAACTGCCTACACAAACGCAGTTTGATGATTTCTCAAACACAGTTACACGCCACACAATGCTGCATCAGCAAATGGTGAAGTTCTTTGAGGGCTTCCGTCGCGATGCGCACCCAATGGCAATCGTTTGTGGCGCAGTTGGCGCCATGTCAGCTTTCTACCATGATTCAACTGACATCACTGACCCTGAGCAACGCACTATCGCGTCGCACCGTTTGATCGCAAAAATCCCAACAATTGTTGCATGGGCTTATAAATACTCAATTGGTCAGCCATTTGTGTATCCGCGTAACGACTTGGATTATGCATCAAACTTCCTGCGCATGTGTTTTGCTGTTCCAGCAGAAGACTATGAAGTGTCGCCAACTATTGCCCGCGCAATGGACCGCATCTTCACACTTCACGCTGATCACGAGCAAAACGCTTCGACTTCAACTGTTCGCTTGGCTGGCTCATCCCACGCCAACCCATTTGCATGTATTGCAGCAGGT
>CAJXLH010000391.1 GCA_913055925.1 uncultured Maritalea sp.
CCGGATCGGCGGCGATCGCCGCCATGTCGGCCTCGAAATCGTCGCCGACATATTCCCAGTAGCCAAACAGCAAGTTTTCTGGTTCGCGTAAAAATATGGAGTAATTCGTCACATTGCAGTCGGACAGGCTTTGCAAAATTTCGGGCCAAGCAGCGGAATGAAGTTCTTTATATCGTTTGATGAATTCTGGTCGCACACCGATGACCATTCCCATTCTTTCCATTGTTGAACTCCCTAGTTGATCACAGCATCAAACTCGCGCGCACGTTGTGCGGCGATTGCATCATGATCCCAATCAATACCGAGACCGGGCATCTCGGACGGGATGCCAAAACCATCATCAATTTGCATGCTGGATTGGGTTAATCTGTCGAGCTGCGGAATGAACTCAAGCCAATTAGAATTCGGCACCGCACAACAAAGTGAAACGTGCAACTCCATTAAGAAATGGGGACACACTGATACGTTGTACGCCTCCGCCATATGAGCGACTTTAAGCCACGGCGTGATCCCTCCAATTCTTGCAACATCTACCTGCACGATGCTTGCCGCGTCGCGTCGCAAATACTCGTTGAATTGCGAAAGCGAGTACATACTTTCTCCAACGGCGATGGGCACGCTTGTTGAGGCGGCTAAGTTTTCATGACTGCCAACATCGTCAGCGTGCAAGGGCTCTTCAAACCACGCAACGCCGAAATCTTCCAATATCTGCGCGCGTCGCCGAGCCTCAGACAGCGAGAAACTCTGATTTGCGTCGGTCATGATCTCAAAATGATCACCGACCGCGTCACGTACGGCACTCAGTCTAGCTTGGTCATCAACTCCTAGTTTGTGACCAATCTTGATTTTGGCGCCCTTGAAGCCCTCTTGTTGGCGAGCGAGTGCATCGTCAACAAGCTCCTCGGGTGTGAGGTGTAACCAACCACCTTCGGTCGAATACAATTGAATACGGTCCTTTGCTCCGCCTGCCATTTTGTACAGTGGTAAACTGGCCTTTTTGCACTTTAGATCCCAAAGTGCAGTATCAATTGCAGCCAAAGCTAATGACGTAATCGCCCCGACGCTGGTTGCGTGTGTCGCAAACAGCATATCACGCCAAATCTGCTCAATTTGCGTCGGGTCACGACCTATAAGTTTTGGCAGCAAAGTTCTCTGCAATAGCGACATAATAGCGGGGCCACCCTGCCCGATAGTGTAGGAGTAGCCGATACCAACGGCGCCATCGCTGTCGATGATTTTGATGATCGGAGTCTCTTGGCTTTCAAAACTCTGAATGGCATCGACCCGCCGCACTTTTGGCGCAAGGTCGACCATCAAAATTTCAATCCGTTCAATCTTAGCCATCGATGGCACCAAGAACATTTCGACCAGAAGTTGCATCAAACAGATGCACGCGATCCATGGACAAATTGAACGTCAATCGCTCATCACTGTCGATTGGGCGCGGGTTCAGCATCTTACCCTGAACCTCTTTTGCACCAATGCTGGAAAACAGGATTGTCTCAGTACCTAATGGCTCCGAGATGGAGACAGTCAGATCAAAACTCACTGTTTCGCCTGTGTCCTTCATGCCGTGACCAACTGGGGTTAGATCATCTGGACGAATGCCGACAATCACTTCCTGACCAATACTAACTTTGCCTTGGGCTCTTTTCGGCACTGGAATTTGAATATTGTCCGCGAGCGCGATCTGAATGCCATCGGTGCCACCATCAAATACCTTGCCTTCCAGCTGGTTCATTGGTGGGCTGCCGATAAACGATGCGACGAATGTGTTTACAGGGTGATCGAAAACTTCAAGCGGTGTACCAACCTGTTCAATGTGCCCATCACGCATAATGACAATGCGGTCGGCTAGCGTCATCGCTTCAACCTGGTCGTGGGTCACATAAACAATCGTGTTGTTGACCCGTTTATGAAGCTTTTTGATTTCAGTTCGCATTTGAACACGCAACTTGGCGTCAAGGTTTGATAGCGGCTCGTCGAACAAGAAAACGTCTGGATTTCGAACAATTGCTCGTCCCATCGCAACGCGCTGACGTTGACCACCGGAAAGTTCAGCTGGCAAACGATCCATCAGCATGCCTAATCCAAGAATTTCAGCGGCTTCTTCAACGCGTTTGGTAATTTCGCTGTCCGCATGCTTGGCAATTTTTAGGCCAAAACCGAGATTGTCTCGCACGGTCATATGCGGGTAAAGCGCATAATTTTGGAAAACCATTGAGATGTTTCGATCACGTGGCGGCAATTTGTTAACGACACGGTCACCGATTTTGATCGCACCATCTGAGATTTCTTCAAGGCCCGCAATCATACGCAGCGTGGTGGATTTACCGCACCCTGACGGGCCGACTAGGACCACAAATTCAGAG
>CAJXLH010000392.1 GCA_913055925.1 uncultured Maritalea sp.
AGCAACGTGCTGCAGGCGCTGCAGCGTGACGGGTTTACGCTTCATTACCAGCCGATTTTCGATCTGAACGCCCCAAACCAGCCGCCGGTGGCGGTCGAAGTGTTGTTGCGCTGGTCCCATGACGGTGAATCAGTCTCACCTGCCGCCTTTATTCCGGTGCTCGAGGAGTCGGGGGAGATTGTCTCGGTCGGCTACTGGGTGTTGGAGCAGGCGTGCAGACAGGCTCAACGCTGGCAGCAAGAAGGAGCCGGGCCATTGCATTGCTCGGTCAACCTGTCGGGTCGGCAGCTGCAGGAAGCGGACTTCGTCCAGCGCCTGCGTGACAATATGATCCAGCCATTGCACATGGGAGCGCGCGGCAATTTCGGGTACAACACCGCCAAATGCTTTGTGTTCATCTAACTGCGTGCGCACTACGTTGGAGATAACTTCGCCACTGCCGTCCGCATTGCGCGCAACAATGGCTGCGGCGGTCTCGTCGCAACTGGTTTCTATGCCAAGAATGACGGTACGTGCTTGCGACATACTGCTGGATTAGATAAGCCCTATAGTGACAATTCGCTCATGCCTACATCAAGTGGAAAGCCCATTGCAATCAAATCAACAAACTAAACCATTTTTGCGCATCGGCACCCGCGGCTCTATGCTCGCTCTGGCTCAAGCAAAACTGGTCCGGTCAAAACTCGCAAAATTCCACAAGGTGGACCAAGATGATATCCATATTGAGGTGATCAAAACCTCTGGTGACATCATATTGGACCGCCCACTGTCAGAAGTCGGCGGCAAAGGTCTTTTCACCAAAGAAATCGAAATCGCCCTACTTGAGGATCGCGTTGATATTGGCGTCCATTCATCAAAAGATGTTGCAACAATTCTGCCGGACGGCCTTGGCATGTATGCGTTTTTGAAACGTGAAGACGTCCGTGACGCGTTCGTTTCTTTGAAGTACAAATCGCTCGAAGATCTACCAGAGGGCACCGTTTTTGGCACGTCGTCTTTGCGCCGCGCTGCACAAATGAAACGTTTCCGGCCTGACCTCAACATTGTAGAGTTTCGCGGCAATGTGCAAACGCGGATGCAAAAACTGGAAGACGGCGTTGCTGACGCGACCTTACTTGCTTATGCGGGCCTAAAACGGCTTGGCCAATCACATCTCGCGAAACAAATGATTGACCCTAACGTCTTTATGCCAGCGCCCGCTCAAGGCGCCATTGGCATTGAAGCCCGTGAGGATGATGAGCGTACACGCGAATTGATCGCCCCGCTCAACCACCAAGGCACAGCCGCGGCTTTGGTTGCTGAGCGCCATTATTTACACGGTTTGGACGGCTCTTGCCGTACACCAATTGGCGCTTACACTGAAATTGACGGCAATGATATGAAGGTCATTGGCCAGATATTATCGCTCGATGGGCAAACCGCGTTTGAAGGCGAAGTCTCTGGCCATGTAGCAGATTGCGAAGAAATCGGCCGCCATCTAGCAGAAATATTGCGCAACCAGGCTGGCGAGACGTTTTTTGAGTGCTTTGAGGTGAGATAATGACGGGCAAGCTATTGTTGGTGACACGACCCTTTCCTGGCGGCCAAAAAACGGTCGCAAGTCTGGCCGCGTTAGGTCATCAACCCGTTGCTTGTCCGCTTTTTTCCAAAAAGATCTTACCGTTCGATATACCTTCACCGCATCACATGGTGGCGACTATCTTCACTTCAGCAAATGCCGTTAAAGCGGTGCTTTCTGAAGAACTTGAAATCAGCCACCAGCTTTTGCCCTGTTTCACCGTCGGCGACACAACCGCACAAACCGCCGAATATAGCGGTTTCCACAATGTGATAAACGCCAAAGGCAACGCCCAGGATTTGATCGCGATGATCAAAAAAATGGGACTCGGTGGTCCCTATTTTTATCCCTGTGCGATTGACCGCAAACCGGACATTGAAGACGCATTTCGCGGCACAGAAGTCATGGTTGAGGCGACCCCGGTTTATGAAATGGTGCCCGCACCAAGTCTATCACAGCCCGTCATCAACAAGTTGCGTGACGGGGGCATAGATGCTGTGTTGATTTATTCCCAACGCGCCGCTGAACACTTCATCAAACTTTGCACGCAATTTGATGTTGAATTGGCGACGCAAAACTTCGTTTGTTTGTCCCCCACAATTTGGGAAACCCTGCAAGTCGCTGGGGCCAAAAATGGCTTTGTTGCAGAAGAGCCAAATGAAAATGCACTTTTTGCGCAAATTGACGTTTTGTCCAATAGCAAATCAGCCTAACAAGGCTTAGATAATAGACTTTAGTCATCATTCCCGTCGGGATTTAAGGGATCAATTTA
>CAJXLH010000393.1 GCA_913055925.1 uncultured Maritalea sp.
TCGCAGATCCAGGCCCATCAGGACATCAACATCGAGGGCGTCGACAACGCCGACGTGATCGCCGCCCACGAGGAGGGCGGCCAGATCTGCATCCAGGTGTTCTTCTTCCGCGCCGGGCGCAACTACGGCAACCGCGCCTACTATCCGCGTGCAGACAAAAGCCTTGATGAAAAAGAAGTTCTTACTGCTTTTGTTGCCCAGTTCTATGAGGCCAGAACACCAGCCAAACTCGTCTTGCTTTCGCATCCAGTTTCAGAACCAAAATTGCTGTCCGAAGCGCTTGCTTTGCGTGCGGACAGAAAAGTTGAACTGACAACACCTCAGCGCGGTGAAAAACGCGCACTGGTTGAACACGCACTTAACAATGCGCGGCAAGCCTTAGGCCGACAACTTTCTGAAACAGCGTCGCAAACGCAATTGCTTGAAGGCATGGCCAAAACGTTCGATCTTGAAGAAACGCCAAGACGGATCGAAGTTTACGACAACTCGCACATTCAAGGCACCAATGCTGTTGGCGCAATGATTGTGGCAGGACGCGAGGGCTTTTCCAAAAAGCACTATCGCACCTTCAACATCAAATCGACTGAGATCACGCCTGGCGACGATTTTGGCATGATGCAGGAAGTGCTGACGCGCCGTTTCACCCGGCTAGTCAACGAGTATAAGCCTGAAGATGACAGCCCTGACGCAGATCAAGAGGCGATGCCGGATTGGCCGGACGTGCTGCTGATCGATGGCGGCAAGGGACAAATCTCGGCCGTTAAAAAGACATTGGCGCAATTCAAATTGCCGCGCGAAGTGACAATTATCGGTATCGCCAAAGGTGAAGAACGCAATGCGGGCCGCGAAACATTTATCCTTGAAGGTAAAGAACCATTCATGCTGCCAGCGCGCGATCCAGTTCTTTATTACGTGCAAAGATTGCGCGATGAAGCGCACCGCTTTGCCATTGGCACCCACCGCGCCAAACGATCAAAGCAAATCGTGAAGAACCCGCTTGACGAAATCGAAGGTATTGGACCGACCCGCAAAAAAGCGCTTTTGAGCCATTTTGGGTCCGCAAAGGCCGTAAGTGGTGCGACCGTCAAGGATTTGCAAACCATCCCAGGAATTTCTAAACAGATGGCGCAGACCATTCACGATCATTTTAATCGGTCTTGATAGCTAGAGTGCCTGTTTTAAGAATTGTCCGGCGATTGGGGGACCGAACATGAATTTGCCAAATATTTTGACCATGTCGCGGATCATTTTGATTCCGCTCATCGTGATGCTGATCTTGTCTGACACACAAGCCAACCATTGGTTCGCCTTTGGCCTTTATGTATTTGCGGCCCTCACTGACTTTTTTGACGGCTATTTCGCACGTCGTTGGCAAATTGTTTCTGCGCTTGGGCGCATGCTTGATCCAATTGCGGACAAATTGATTGTCGGTGCATTGCTGATCGTTTTCGCCTACAACGGCGCATTTGATATGTCCCTCACCTATGCTGCCGTTTTGATTATGCTACGCGAGATCGCGGTATCGGGCCTTCGTGAATTTTTAGGCGGTGAGCAAATCACCGTGCATGTGTCTGAAGTAGCAAAATATAAAACAACAGTGCAGTTGGTCGCCTTGGGCGCCATCATGCTTTTGCCTGTTGTCCCCAATCTCGACCTTTCTGCCTACGCCATGATGTGGCTTGCAACAGGTTTGACCGTTTACACTGGCTATGATTATTTCAGACGAGCATGGCCACACCTATCTAAAGGCGCGTAATGAGAATTCTCTATTTTGCTTGGTTGCGGGAACGGATGAACAAGGGCTCTGAAGAGCTGGAAGTGCCATCCGAGGTGACCACAATCGCAGAACTGATGGACTGGAAAGCCGCGAACGACGAAAGCTTTGAGCTTGCCTTTCAGGATCGCGAAATCATCCGCGCATCCATCGACGACGAGTTGGTGGAACATGACGCGAAAATTGCCGACGCACGTGAAATTGCGTTTTTCCCACCTATGACGGGCGGCTAATTTCATGTGGGTGCGCATTCAAGAAGAAGTGTTTGACCCAGGTGCGGAGAGCAACGATTTTGCTAAGGCAGACGGAGCCGCAGGCGCATCTGTTACCTTCACCGGTTGGGTGCGATCCACGCCGGATAGTCCAGTGTCTGCCCTCATTCTTGAGCATCACCCCACTATGGCGAAAAAACAAATCGAACGGTTCGCGCGCGAAGCCAAAGAGCGATTTGACCTGATCGATATTGCGGTAATCCATCGCTTCGGCGAACTCAAAGTTGGCGAAGTGATCGTACAGGTAATGGCGAGTTCACCTCACCGCCAAGCAGCATTT
>CAJXLH010000394.1 GCA_913055925.1 uncultured Maritalea sp.
TGGCGCCAAACGAGAGCCCCGGTGTCCCTTTTTCGATCAGAAACGCGGAAATGCCCTTTGGTCCAGCTTCGCCCGTGCGCGCCATCACGATATACAGGTCGGAAACACCACCGCCTGAAATGAAAGTTTTGGTGCCTTTCAATACGTAATTGTCGCCATCGCGTTTCGCAGTGGTTTTAAGCGCTGCAGCATCTGAACCAGAACCGGGTTCAGTCAAACAATAGCTCGCCACCGTTTCCATGCTGGTGAGTTTTGGTCCCCACTTTTGACGCATTTCCTCTGAGCCAAACCGGTCAATCATCCAAGAACACATATTGTGAATGGAGAGAAACGAGGCGGTGGCCGGGCAGCCATGCGACAGCGCTTCAAAAATCAATGCCGCGTCCAAACGGGTCAAATCTGAACCACCAATATCATCGCGCGTATAGATGCCCGCCATGCCAAGTTCCGCTGTTTGCTTAATCACATCCAGCGGAAAGTGTTTGGCTTGATCCCATTCAACAGCGTTAGGCGCGATATTTTCCATGGCGAATTCGCGCGCCATCTCAAAGATTGCGGTTTGCTCTTCGGTAGGTGCGAAATCCATATCGCGCTACTCCATGGTTGGAATGGTGAAGGATGCGCCTTCTTTTGTGCCAGATGGCCAGCGCGACGTGACGGTTTTGGTCTTGGTGTAGAAGCGGAATGCATCTGGACCGTGTTGGTTCAAATCGCCAAAGCCAGAGCGCTTCCAGCCACCAAATGTGTAGTACGCCAATGGCACCGGGATCGGCACGTTCACGCCGACCATGCCGACATTGATGCGGAAGGTGAAATCGCGCGCTGTGTCGCCATCACGGGTGAAGATCGCAACGCCGTTGCCATATTCATGATCCATGGCGAGGCGAAGACCCTCTTCGTAGGTGTCGGCGCGCGCGATACAAAGCACTGGTCCGAAAATCTCTTGTTTGTAGATTTCCATTTGATCGGTGACATTGTCGAAAAGGCAAGGACCGACATAAAAGCCGTCTTCGTGACCTTCGGCGACAAAATCGCGACCATCCACAACCAGGGTTGCGCCTTCTTCAACGCCCTTCGACACGAGGCCGGTGACGCGCTCTTGCGCTTCTTTTGTGACCAACGGGCCGAAGTCCACATCGTCGCCTTTGGTATATGGGCCAACGCGCAACGCTTCAACGCGCGGCTTAAGCGCTTCAACCAAGCGATCCGCCGTGTCTTTGCCAACCGGAACCGCAACAGAAATGGCCATGCAGCGTTCGCCCGCCGCGCCATAGCCAGCGCCAACAAGAGCGTCGACAACTTGGTTCATGTCGGCGTCAGGCATGATGATCATGTGGTTTTTCGCGCCACCAAAGCAGTGCACGCGTTTGCCTGCCGCGGTGCCGCGCGAATAGATATATTCAGCGATCGGTGTTGAACCAACAAAGCCAATGGCGTGAATGTCTTGATGATCAAGAATGCCATCAACGGCTTCTTTGTCGCCGTGCACAACGTTCAAGACGCCTTTTGGCAGGCCAGCTTCAATCATCAATTCAGCAAGCATGTTTGGAACAGATGGATCGCGCTCGGACGGCTTGAGAATGAAAGCATTCCCTGCCGCAATCGCAGGGCAGAATTTCCACATCGGGATCATGGCTGGGAAGTTAAACGGCGTGATGCCTGCCACAACGCCAAGCGGCTGGCGCATGGAATAAATATCAATCCCTGTTGCTGCACCAGCTGTGTACTCGCCTTTCAAGAAGTGAGGGACACCGATTGAAAACTCAGCAACCTCCAAGCCACGGATCACATCGCCCTTGGCATCTGGAATAGTTTTGCCGTGCTCGCGAGACAAAGCTTCAGCGAGTTTGTCCATATCGCGATGCAAAAGTTCAACAAACTTCATCATCACCCGCGCGCGTTTTTGCGGGTTTACGTTGGCCCAGCCCACCTGCGCTTCTTTGGCAATTGCAACGGCTTTATCCAACTCTTCACTGCTGGCCAAAGGCACTTTCGCTTCAACGGCGCCGGTTGCTGGATTATAGACGTCAGAAAAGCGTCCTGACGTGCCTTTAACGTGCTCGCCATTGATGAAATGTGTGATCTCGTTCATGCTGGGCCTCCCAAAAATCTGCGTCAAATCAAATGTGTTTTTCGAACTTGATCGGCCTTCAGGCCACGCTCGAGCAATTGACGCAATAATCCCATATTCGGCGCACATCATATTGTGCGCAAACGCAATATCAATAAACATACTAGCAAAATCATTGTGCAATTTTGCACTAGTATCAGCATAGCACTTTTCGCTATAATTGTCTT
>CAJXLH010000395.1 GCA_913055925.1 uncultured Maritalea sp.
CAAGATTGATCGTTATACGTTTTGGTGGCAGCGATAGGCCAGATGAAGTAAGGGCTGATCGAACGCGCTCTTTACTTTCACCCACAGCCTTATCTGGCAAACCCACAATGTTGAATGCGGGTAAGCCATTTGCAATTTGAACTTGCACATCAACTGGTTGCGCTTGAATGCCCTGAAAAGCCACGGTTTGAACCCGCGTGACCATAAGCAAATCCCAAAAAACTCTTTAAGTATTGCTTGAAGGCTAACAGTCTTCTGCGCTGCACTCAAGAATGTTCAATTTGCGCTGTTTAGACACGCGGATCTTTTCCATCCAAAAAGCCGATGTCACGCAACAAATGCGGCGATAGTTCGACCATACGGTCGTTGCGCACTTTGCTGATTGGTCGCTTTTTGTGGCTTGTGCCGTCAAGATGCAGCAGGGATGTTAGTCTTTCCAAAAAACCAACTCTTGAATGCCGAAAAGATTCACGTGGAACATTAACTGACTTAATCTGTGTCATTGGTCTCTCCTTTGATTGAGCCCATGCTGACAAGATTTTTGCTTGCTGACCAACAAAAGCTCACCTAGTATGCATAAGGAGGTTTTATGCATGCCTTTTGACCCACTTCCCCCACTAAACGCGTTGCGCGCTTTTGAAGCTGCTGCACGGCACAAGAGTTTCACCAAAGCTGCCAATGAGTTAAACATGACCCAGGCTGCAGTCAGCTATCAGATTAAGCAGCTTGAAGATCGGTTCGGTGATGCCCTATTTGTACGAGGTGTGCGTCAAGTCAGTTTATCTGAAGCGGGTGCCAGACTTGCACCGCAAATTAGCGAAGCATTTGAAATAATTCGTCGTTCATTTGCCGAAGCAAAGGGTGAAGCCGACAATTTGCTGACCATTACGACATGGCAAACTTTCGCCAGCTCTTGGCTGGCCAAGCACCTTGGCAGCTTTCAAATCTATTGTGGTGATTTTGCCGTAAAGCTGGATATCACCAATCAAACTTACGATAGTTTTCGCAATTCTGGCGTTGATGTGGCTATCCGCACGGGAACCGGCAACTGGCCCGGCATGATTTCACGTAAGATCATGGGATTTGATTATACGCCCATGCTGTCGCCCAAACTGCTTGATCGCTTGGGGCCTTTAGAAAAACCCGAAGACCTTTTGAACTTTCCAATGGTCGCGCCAAATGACCCATGGTGGTCCACATGGTTTGAAGCGATGGGTGTCGATACATCGAGTTTGGAACGCGCCCGCGGCCCGGCGCTTAGCACGCAGCATATCCATGGCGTTGCTGCGATTTCAGGCGATAGCGTTGCGATGCTAACTCCATGCCTTTATCAGGATGAACTGAGCAGCGGCACGCTAATCCAGCCTTTCGAACATGTGGAATTGGAACAGCTTTGGGTTTGGCTTTGCTATCCAAAAGAGCATAAAAACCGCCGAAAGGTTGCGTTGTTCGAAGAGTGGCTTTTCGAAAAACTTGATGAAACCATGCCCAACCGCGCGGTTTAGTGTCTGCAAGTTTTTTGCGCAATTCGGTCACATTTGAAGCCTAGTTAAACAGGACCCGATTCTGTTCTCACTCTGGTTGATTTTGAGCCTTAAATGAAAAAGCTATTCCAATCGACTTTGCTCACTTTGAGCATCACCCTTTTTGCTCTGCCTGCCGAAGCACAGCAAATTTGCTCAATCATCGCAAACGCGAAAAGCTCTATAATCGTTCATCAAGAAGGCAATTGCGATCAACGGGTTACACCTGCATCCACCTTTAAGGTGCCATTGGCGCTGATCGGATTTGACAGTGGGATTTTGACGTCCCCAACCAAACCAACTTGGCCGTACAAGAAGTCCTATCCGGCGTGGGGCGGCGCGAACTGGAAGAAACCAACCGATCCAACCCATTGGTTGCATTATTCAGTTGTTTGGTACTCACAAGTGATGGCGCAAAAACTTGGCGAAGCAGAACTAAGCGCCTACGCGCAGAGGTTCGGATATGGTAATGCCGATTTTTCTGGCGATCCGGGCAAAAATAACGGTTTAGAGCGCGCGTGGATCGCGTCCTCGCTGAAAGTCAGCCCAAACGAGCAGCGGATTTTCTTGGAAAAATTGATCCGCAAGGAACTTCAAATTGTCGATCACGCATATACCGAACTTCGCCGCGCGTTACCGCACACGAAGATCGGGAAGTGGGATATTTTTGGCAAAACCGGCATGGCTTATCCACGTTTGAAAAATGGACAACTGGACCGTGCCCACCCTTATGGCTGGTTTGTCGGCTGGGCGGAATATGCAGATGA
>CAJXLH010000396.1 GCA_913055925.1 uncultured Maritalea sp.
AGATGATCGAATTCCGAGATCGTGTGGCAAAAGAATATGACTTTGATCTGTTGGTGCACACAAACCAAGAAGGCAAGGCGCAAAACATCAATCCGTTTGGCCATGGTTCTGCGCGTTATACAGACATCATGAAAACGGTGGCCCTACGTCAGGCGCTCAACGAAGGTCAGTATGATGCGGCGATTGGTGGTGCGCGTCGTGACGAAGAAAAGTCTCGTGCCAAAGAACGAATTTTCTCGCACCGCAATGCGCAACACGCTTGGGACCCGAAAAACCAACGCCCCGAGCTTTGGCGCGTTTTCAACACGCGGTTGGCGCCGGGTGAAAGCATGCGCGTCTTCCCGCTTAGCAATTGGACCGAACTAGACATTTGGACCTACATTTACTCTGAAGGCATTGAAATTCCGCCGCTCTACCTCGCAAAAAAGCGCCCCGTGGTAGAACGTTCTGGCACATTAATCATGGTTGATGATGATCGGATGCCTTTGGCAGACGGAGAAGTGCCTCGTGAAGAGATGGTGCGTTTCCGCACACTGGGTTGTTATCCGCTTACAGGCGCGATCCCATCGAACGCGACCACATTGCCTGAGATCATTATGGAAATGAACGCATCGACGACGTCCGAGCGTGAAGGGCGCCTGATCGATAGTGACCAAGCAGGCTCCATGGAAAAGAAAAAGCAAGAAGGGTATTTTTGATCATGTCGATTTCCGAAAATACACTTACAAACAATGCATTAGACATTGATAGTTGGCTTAACCAACAAACGAATAAAAGCCTGTTGCGTTTTCTGACATGTGGTTCAGTTGATGACGGCAAGTCTACGCTGATTGGTCGATTGCTCTATGACAGCCAGTTGATTCTCGATGACCAACTCGCAGCGTTGCAAAAAGAAAGCCACAATCGAACAACTGGCGATGAAGGCATCGATTTCTCGCTTTTGGTCGATGGGCTTACTGCCGAGCGTGAGCAGGGCATCACTATTGACGTCGCTTACCGCTTCTTCACAACGAACAAGCGAAAGTTCATCGTGGCGGATACGCCTGGTCACGAGCAATATACGCGCAACATGGCCACAGGTGCCTCGAATGCTGATGTCGCCGTAGTACTAATCGATGCGCGCAAGGGTGTGCTGACGCAAACACGTCGCCATAGCTTTATCTTGTCGCTTATCGGTGTGAAACACGTTGTAGCGGTTGTGAACAAGATTGACCTTGTTGACTACGACAAAGAGACATTTGATCGCATCGATGCGGAATATCGCGAATTCGCAGGTCAGCTCGGATTTAAATCACTCGTTACAATTCCAATTTCGGCGCTTAAAGGTGACAACATCGTCAATAAAAGTGAGGCGATGGATTGGTATCGCGGGCCGCAATTGGTGCCATATCTTGAAGATATTGAAGTTGCAGAAGACAAGACAGAAAAGCCTTTCCGCTTCCCAGTGCAATGGGTGAACCGTGCAAGCCTCGATTTCAGGGGCTTCTCGGGCACAGTTTCTTCTGGCAGCGTCGCCGTTGGCGACGAAGTGCTCGTTGCCTCGTCACGCAAACCAGCCAAAGTTGCCCGTATCGTCACTATGGATGGCGATTTGGAGAGTGCGGTTGCAGGTCAAGCGGTTACGTTGGTTCTGGACCGTGAAATCGATATTTCACGTGGCGACGTGCTGACAGAGGCAGGCAATGTACCTGAATACTCAAATAAGTTTCAGGCGAAGCTTGTTTGGATGAACGAAACACACGCCATTAGCGGTCGTTCATACCTCATCAAAGTTGGCACTCAATTGGTGCCAGCAACCATCACCGCTATTCAAAACAAGACTGACGTTAACACGCTTGAACAGAGTGATACCAAGCAGCTGGATTTGAACGAAGTTGGCACGGTGACGATTGCGACGGACAAACCCATTGCGTTTGACCCATACGCGGAAAATGGCACAACAGGTGGATTTATTCTGATTGATCGCCTTTCGAATGCGACGTTGGCCGCTGGTACGGTCGAGTTTGGTTTGAGCAAAGCGCAGAACCTGACCTATCAAGATTTTGATGTGAACCGTAAAACCCGTTCAGAAATGAAGGGGCAGACACCAAAAATCGTGTGGTTTACTGGGCTTTCGGGCAGTGGAAAGTCAACCGTGGCCAATGTGCTTGAACAGCGTATGGCCGCTGAAGGCAAACACACCTACATCCTTGATGGCGACAATGTGCGTCACGGTCTCAACAAGGACTTAGGTTTTTCAGCTGAAGACCGTGTCGAGAACATCCGACGCGTCGCCGAAGTCGCGCG
>CAJXLH010000397.1 GCA_913055925.1 uncultured Maritalea sp.
CAGTCATATGGATTGACCGATGACGCCGCGACCTTGATCAACACTTCGTTTGGCCCTGGTGTAGGTCGGTCAATTTCTTCAAATTTCATAATTTCTGGACCACCATAGGTCCGGCTGGTTACCGCCTGCATTTTCTCGCTCATCTCGCCCCCGCTTTCATGCGTCATGTCCTATCAATTCAATGTGACACTGAGATTGGCACGAGAAATTGATTATCAAGTCCTTGAAATAAATCAATTGCCCACTAACCGCTTCCAGATATAGGCATATCACAACTATGGTTTACGGCTGGTATTATGGTTAGACGACTGATTTAATTACCGTTTCTTGCATTCATGCATACCAATACAATACCAAACTCACCCCAAAGTCTAATCGACAAAAAATGAGGTTGGATGCATCACACTGAGCAAATATCGAATTATTTCGGAGATTCTCATGGCCCGCATTACTTTGCGCCAATTGCTCGACCACGCTGCAGAAAACGACTATGGCGTGCCCGCTTTCAACATCAACAATATGGAACAAGCATTGGCGATTGCCGAGGCAGCGGACAAAACAGATTCACCTGTGATCATTCAAGCTTCACGTGGCGCACGCTCTTATGCCCATGATGTGATGCTAAAACGCATGATGGATGCCATCATCGAGATTTATCCGCACATTCCAGTTTGTATTCACCTTGACAACGGCAACGGCCCTGCGACTTGCATGACAGCGATCCAAGCTGGTTTCACATCAGTGATGATGGATGGCTCGTTGGAGGAAGACGGCAAAACGCCTGCCGACTGGGACTACAATGTGAACGTCACTAAAACAGTGACTGATACAGCGCACCTTGGCGGTATTTCTGTTGAAGGTGAACTCGGTGTTTTGGGCAGCCTTGAGACAGGTGAAGGCGAAAAAGAAGATGGCCACGGCTTTGACGGTAAATTGTCAACCGAGCAGCTTTTGACCGACCCAGATGAAGCGGTAAAGTTTGTGCAAGAAACCAAAGTGGATGCCTTGGCAATCGCTATGGGCACTTCGCACGGTGCTTACAAATTCACGCGCCAGCCAGATGGCGAGATTTTGGCCATGCACGTGATTGAAGAAATTCACCGTCGCTTGCCAAACACACACCTTGTGATGCACGGCTCTTCATCTGTGCCACAAGATTTGCAGGACATCATCAACCAATATGGCGGCGCGATGCCACAAACTTGGGGCGTCCCTGTTGAAGAGATCCAGCGCGGCATCAAAAACGGTGTGCGTAAGATCAACATCGACACCGACAACCGCATGGCGATGACGGGTCAAATCCGCCGCGTATTGCAAGAAACACCGGGTGAATTCGATCCGCGTAAATATCTTAAGCCAGCCCGCGAAGCGATGACCAAGCTTTGTATCGAGCGTTTGGAATTGTTCAACACGGCAGGACAAGCATCAAAAATCGGTAAAATCATTCCACTGGCCGACATGGCAAAACGCTATGCAAGCGGTGAGCTTGATCCAAGCTTTAGCAGCACATCAGCGGCAAATCACGCGGCATAAAACAAGCCCAGCTGGAACAAACAATTTTGCGCGTCGGGCATCGCCCGGCGCGCTTTTTGTTTTCTCACTTGCAAAAATTTGCACAAATCCTATTTTCCGCCCAAATTGCACGCCATTGCTAAATCACGCGAACCGGAACGATATTTATGCAAGCTCAAATCTATCTCATCACACCGCCCAACGCAGACGCCAGCTTTGCAGATCAGCTTGCTGATGCCCTTAAGGGCAATGAGGTTGCAGCACTTTTGATCCAACGCGGAGATCGTGAAGATGATGCCTATATCGAGGTTGCAAAAAAACTCATTCCCGTCGCCCAGAACGAAGGCTGCGCCGCGCTGCTGGATAATATGCCAGAGGCGGTGAAAAAGCTTGGCGCCGATGGCGTTCACATGACCGGCAATGTCAAATCGATCCAAACAGCGGTGAAAAATCTCAAGCCAGACGCCATTGTTGGCGCCGGCGGTGTTCATTCCAAACATGATGCAATGACGAAGGGCGAAATCGACGTTGATTATGTATTCTTCGGCGCATTGGCTGGATCAAACGAAGACGAATTGAGCGCAAATGAATTGGCCACATGGTGGGCGGACACATTTAACGTCCCTGCCGTTTGTTTTGACGAAGGCAAAGGCAGCACAGACGCTTTTGAATTTGTCGCCGTGCGCGAGAGCATCTGGTCGGCCGACAATCCAAATGCAGCCATCAAAGCGCTCAGCGAGGCATCTGCCTAATGTGGTTCACCCA
>CAJXLH010000398.1 GCA_913055925.1 uncultured Maritalea sp.
AGTTAATGCCATCAACCACCACGCTTTCGCTGCACGTTCCGCCAAGCATATGTTCAGAAGGGTCGTGATTGCCGGCAATCCAGACCCAATCAATGCCATTCATTATGCCCTTGAGCAGCGTTTGGTCTTCTTCGCTCAGCGTTGTGGTGCCTTCATCGCGGTGAAAACTATCACCGAGTGCTATCACGTGCTTTGCGCCAACCGCTGCAATGTCGCCTCCCAATCGCTTCAGCGTTGCGCCGGTATCATATGGCGGTAAGAACTGACGTGATTTCGCAAAGGACGACATTTTTTCAAGGTGGAGATCAGCTACCAGCAGCGTTGCCTGTTCAGGCCAATAAAGCGCACCAGATAGCAACGCTTCAAACGTCGCGCCTGCAAAATTAAGTTCAAAACGCGGTTCATCTTGGGGAGTTTGAAGCTTAGCTGGTTCGATCATTTGAGCGCCATTTTGAAGTGCACGGCACGTTCAACCTCTTCAAAACCCAATGCCTTGTGAGCGGCTTGGCTTCGCGTATTTGACAATTCAGCATCAGACGCCAGATGCGGATAGTTTTTCGACTTCGCCCAAGCAATAGCTGCATCAAGCAGAGCTCGACCTACGCCCTTGCGCCGAGCGAATTCACGGACATACCAGCCCTCAAAATAGGCGACAGGGCCATCAAAGCACCCTTCCGCATATGACCGTTCTGATAGCTCGCAAAAACCTGCAATTTCTTCGTCCAGCAATGCGAGATAGACAATTTTGAGATTGGGATCTCGCCCGTCCAAAAAAGCGCGGGCTTCAGTTTCGGCATCAGCGTCATTCAGACCGTCGTAAAGCGCTTGGCGCATGGATGACCACTCGCGCCATTCGTCAACTTTCATTTCACGGACAACTACGCCCATTAAGTCTCTCCCACAGCTTCACGAAGCGTCATACGATACTGAACAACACGATCAACTTCTTCAAACCCAACGGCGACATGCGCCTTGTGGCTATTGAGATTATCTAGTGCTACATTTGATGCGAGATGTGGATAATTGTGTTTTCTCGCCCAACCGACAGCGGCCTCTACGAGCTTGCGACCAACTCCTTGTCCTTGGAAGTCTTGCTGTACGGACCAACCTTCAACAAATGCAACAGGCCCCGCATAGCAACCGTCGACATATGAGCGCTCGCTTATCTCAGCGAACGCAATGACTTGGCTGTCATGTACGCCGACAAATACGACCTTTAGGTCGCGATGTTCACCAGCGATGAACTGCTCGCAATCAACGCGCGCATCTTCGAAGCTGGTTTCGAAAAGTGTCGCGCGCATGGATGACCATTCGCGCCACTCATCAGCTTTCATTTCACGAACAACAACGCCCATTAGATCTCTCCAGCGGCTTCGCGCAGCAAATCTTCCGCAGCCTCGGCCAACACGCTTTCTCTTCCCTCGCCAAAGATCGGTTCTTTGCCGATTTCCAACATAACGGGCACGGCGAGCGGCGAGATTCGTTCTAAGTCGTTGTGGATTATATGCTGGCGTATTCGTTTTAAACAGGTGCCAAGCCGCTCAATATCCAAAAGTCCACGCGCTGCATCACGTCGCGTTGCTTGCATCAAAATATGATCGGGCTCATGCTCATAAAGCACGTTGTAGATTAAGTCCGATGACATGGTAATCTGTCTCCCAGATTTTTCCTGTCCTGGGTAACGACGTTCGATCAGGCCCGAGATAATGGCGCAGTTGCGGAATGTTCGGCGCATAAGACTCGATTCATCGAGCCAGCTTTCCAAATCGTCGCCCAACATGTCTTCATCAAGCAGTTCATTGAGAGAGAGACGACCGCGCTTGAACAAGGCGCCAATGTCAGTTGCACACCAAATGGCGAGCGCATATTCACTTGCGACAAACCCAAGCGGTTTCGCGCGATCACGTTCCAAACGCTTGGTGAGCAACATGCCTAGCGTTTGGTGCGCCAGCCGCCCTTCAAATGGGTAGCACACCATGAAATATTTATCGGCCTTGGGAAATGTTTCAACAAGCAAGCTTTCGCGCCCGGGTATCGTTGAAAAGTCGCGTTGAAGCTTCAGCCAATCGCTGACCTGATTTGGCAACAGTTTCCAATCTTCTGGCGTTGCCAACGTCTTGCGGACACGTTCCGCTAAGTATGTCGACAGCGGAAACTTTCCGCCCATATAGGCTGGGATCTTTGGGTTCTTCGCGACAGCGCGGGAGACATAGGCCTCATTGTCCTTCATGGCCTCAAAAGC
>CAJXLH010000399.1 GCA_913055925.1 uncultured Maritalea sp.
GGCTTAGCCATCGCGCTGGCGCTTCAAGGCACGCTTTCAAACATCGCGGCTGGTGTCATGATCATCTGGCTGCGCCCGTTCAATGTGGGTGACTATGTGGAAAGCTCTGCCGTTTCCGGCACCGTGAAACAGGTTGGTCTATTCGCTACGCGACTGCGCACTGTGGATGGCCTTTTTGTGTTCACACCTAATGCGAAAATTTGGGATGCTACGATCACAAACTATTCGCGCGAAATGACGCGTCGTCTGGACTTCAACGTCGGCATTGATTATGCCGCCGACATAGACCTTGCCCGCAAAACGCTTTTAGACGTGGCAGCGCAAGACGAACGTATTCTCTCCTCCCCTGAACCGGTGGTTTATGTGATGAACTTGGGCGCAAGCTCGGTTGATCTGCAATTACGCGCTTGGACCAAAACATCTGATAATTGGGAGACGCGCATGTACATGAATGAGGCATGTAAGAAAGCGCTTGATGAAGCTGGCGTGGAAATTCCCTTCCCGCATATGCGCATTCTCGCGCCCGAACTTACTGAAAAATAATTTCTGTCCCGCTCTTGACCTAGAGTTGCTCCAACACCCTATTAGTCTTGGATAGTCAGACGAAAGGGTGACCAAATGAATATTGGTGAAGCAGGAAAACTGAGCGGACTATCGCCGGATACTATCCGTTTTTACGAAAAGCGTGGCCTGATCCTCTCGACGAAACGGGATGAAAAAGGCCACCGTTATTATGCCGAAAACGATGTGGGTTGGTTGGGCATGCTCGCCTGCCTACGCGGGACCGGTATGCCTTTAGCAGAAACCGAAGCCTTCACGCGCCTTGTGCAAGAAGGTGATCACACGGTTCCTGAGCGCATAAAGCTTCTAGAAGGTCATCGTGAACGACTAGAGCAAAAACGCGCTGAACTTGATCGGTTCGAGAAACATCTCGACGAGAAGATCGCATACTACAATGACTTCGTAAAAACTGAAGAAAAGAAGAAAGCTCAATGAGCAACACAAAAATCACACTTTGGGATGGGCGCGAGATACCGCGCCTTGGGTTTGGATGCTGGGCAATTGGTGGGCCATTTTGGGCCGATGCCGTGCCTATCGGCTGGGGCGAGGTAGACGACAATGAGTCAAAAGCCGCTATCGCCGCCGCTGTCGATTTGGGCGTCCGCTTTTTTGATACTGCAGATGTGTATGGGGCCGGGCACTCCGAAAAAGTGCTGGGCGAAGCTATTGGCAATAATCACGACGTCGCCATCGCGACAAAATTCGGCAATCAATTTGACGAAACAACAAAACAGATCACGGGCAAAGGCCATGATCGTGCCTATATTCGCTCGGCGGTTGAAGCGTCTTTGCGCAGACTAAAACGCGATGCGATTGACTTGTACCAGCTTCACATCGACGACCTTGATGGCGAGGACGCTGTTGAAACACAAAGCGCGCTCGAAGAATTGGTGAAAGAAGGCAAGATCAAAGCCTACGGTTGGTCATCTGATTTCCCTAAGCACTCCAGTCAGTGGGTTGGCGGCGAAAATTTCAAGGCGATCCAGCATGACTTGAACTTGTTTATCCCAGCGAACGAGACACTTAAAATCGTAAACGATAACAATCTTGTCTCGCTAAACCGTGCCCCGCTCGCCATGGGTATGCTCGGCGGCGCTTACAAAGTGAACCACACCTTTGGTCAAGACGATGTTCGGTCGATCGGCGAGCCTTGGCTCGACAAGATCGCAAAGCTCGACACGGTGGACGATGCACAAGCCCGCTTTGATGCGGTTAAAGAGCTTTTGCATACCGGTGGTCGCACCACGGCCCAAGGTGCATTGGGATGGATTTGGGCGCATAATGACCGCGCGCTTCCCATCCCTGGTTTCCGCACAGTTGCCCAGGCCAAAGAGAACGCAGGCGCGCTCGAATTTGGCCCATTGGATGTGGAAACACTCGCTGAAATCGACAGCATTATCAAAGGTGAAGTCGTTTAACTCTTCTTCCAAACGACTAAACTGCAAAGGGACGTCGACAGCTTTGGCGGCGTTCTTTGTTGTTGATCAATGGTCGTTGATGCCTTTGTAGGCGTCTTTCCCCCACAGCGATTCAACACGCTGGTTACGGCCACAACTCCACCGATAATAGTTATATTTCAGGCTATTCTTCTTGTAATAGTCCTGATGATACTCCTCCGCCGGATAAAACTCTGACGCAGGCATCACGATCGTTGCGATGTGTTTGTTGAGGTCTGCTGCC
>CAJXLH010000400.1 GCA_913055925.1 uncultured Maritalea sp.
TCACTTGGCGCGCTCAAAGCCTCTGCAATAATTGTGTCGATCCGCTCGGCGATATTTCCGTCACCAAACACCGCACGCGCGCGTGATAGCGCCATATGCTCCCACGTCCACGCTTCTTCTTTTTGGTAGCGCTCAAACCCTTTCAGGCTCGTGGCGAGCGGCCCAGCGTTACCCGATGGGCGCAGGCGCATGTCGGTTTCGTAAAGCACCCCCTCGGCTGTAGGCGCGCTCAATGCAGCGACCAAGCGCTGCGTCAGACGAATATAGTAGTGCGAAGTGGCAAGCTGTTTGCGGCCGTCTGAAAAATCAGCCCCATCAGGCGCATCATAAATCAAAATGAAATCGAGATCCGATTGGGCATTCATCTCGCGACTGGCGAGTTTGCCAAATGCCAATAGCGCGACCTCTGCGCCTTCGACCTTACCGTGTTTCACCTCAAATTCAGTGCGCACAGCTTCGAACACCCAATTGAGCAATATCTCGGCCAAAGCACTATATTGCTCGGCGGCTTGTTCTGCCGAAACGGTTCCCGCAACAATGCCTGCGCCGATGAGGAACGCTTGTTCTTGCCCAAAAATACGGGCGCGATCGATTAGATCTTCATAGGACCGCGCTTCAGAAAGGAACTCTTTTGCCTTGAAGCTCAGCGTTTCGGCGGTTGGGATATCATCGTAGAAAGCAGGATCTATCAGGCCGTCGACGATATGTACGCGCCGCAAAACGGCATCCATCATGCGTGGTGCGGCGGCCATGCAATCAACTAAAACTTGCTGAAGCTTTGGATTGTTTTGCAAAAGCGAGAAGAGCTGCACACCCGCGGGTAGTTTTGAGATGAAGAAATCGAACTGCCGAAGCGCTTCGTCGGCATTGCGGGCATTTGAGATGGTGCGAATGAGGCTTGGAATAAGTGCCGTGAGCACCTGCCGCGCCTTATCTGCGCGCGTTGATGCGTAAGACCCATAATGCCAACGCTTGATAGTCTCTATTGCCTTGGATGGGTCTTGAAACCCAATCTCGGACAATGTGGTCCAGGTTCCGGGATCATCGTCTGAACCGGTAAAGTTGAGATTGCCCAAATCTTCGTCTTCAGTGTCGTCGCTGAACAATTCGCTATAATGCTCAACGACCGCATCTAGGCACTCGCGATAGGCTGTTTTGAATGCCTCAACATCACCATGCGGCATCAATGCGACGATGGGTTCTAATTGCTCATCATGATCGGGCAAAGAGTGCGTTTGCTCATCATTGAGCATTTGCACGCGGTTCTCCACGGCACGCAAAAACCAATAGCGCTCGGTCAAGCCTTGCGCTGCTTGCTCGTCAATCCAGTTGGATGAAGCAAGCGCGGCAAGTGTGTCGCAAGTTGAGCGGGTACGCAGAAGTGGGTCACGACCGCCGGCAATGAGCTGCTGCACTTGCGCGAAAAATTCGATCTCCCGAATACCGCCGCTGCCCAATTTTACGTTGTGCCCCAACACTGTGCGCCCAGCGACATTTTTGGCCGTATTGATTTGCCGCTTGATGGTTTTGATGTCGCCAATGGTGGCAAAGTCGAGGTGCTTGCGCCAAACGAACGGCGCGAGCTCTTTGATGAATTGTTCGCCAGCGTCTATATCGCCCGCGCAAGGGCGCGCCTTAATCCATGCTGCCCGCTCCCAGTTTTGACCGCGACTTTCATAGTAGCTCAGCGCTGCACCAGTTGAGATGGCCACAGGCGTGGAACCCGGGTCAGGACGTAAACGCAAATCCGTGCGGAAAACATAGCCGTTCTGATCACGGTCTTGCAGCATTGATGCAAGACTGCGCACCAGCTTTTCGTAAATACGGTTGACCCTTGGGTTTTCGGCCAACGGAGAGTTTTCCAGATCAAAAAAGGTGACAATATCGATGTCTGACGAGTAGTTTAGCTCGAGCCCACCATGCTTTCCGAGCGCAAGCACAACCAAGCCAGACTGGCGAGCTGGCCGCACATCAGGGTCGAGCATGACACCCTGTGCACTGAACGTTTCGCGCACCAAAAAATCCAAACAAGCGTCTATTGATTTGTCCGCAAAAAGCGCCAAATTGCGCGTCGTATCCGCAGGCGTTGACGCGCCTGCAACCTCGGCGACAGCGGTAACGAGCGCGATTTTTGCTTTGTTGTCGCGAAGGGTTGCCCGTAAGGTGAGTTCGTCGGTCTCATCACTGACAGCTGTGTCCGTGGATGCGATGATTTCTGCGCATACTCCG
>CAJXLH010000401.1 GCA_913055925.1 uncultured Maritalea sp.
AAGCGACTGAAAGACCTCGAAACCAGGAGCCAGGACGGTACCTTCGAAAAGCTAACCAAGAAAGAAGCGCTGGTTAACACCCGCGAAATGGAAAAGCTTGAGAAGAGCCTGGGTGGTATCAAAAACATGGGCGGTTTGCCTGACGTTTTATTCGTAATCGACGCGGATCACGAGCACATCGCAGTGAAAGAAGCGAACAACCTGGGTATCCCAGTGGTTTCTGTTGTAGATACCAACTCTGACCCAGACGGCATCGACTACATCATCCCAGGTAACGACGACGCCATTCGTGCGGTACAGTTGTACTTAAACGCTGCCGCTACTGCTGTTAAAGAAGCTGGCGCTGCGCAAGGCGATGTAAAAGACGCTGACGAATTTGTTGAAGCAACTGAAGAATAATCGAGGATAAAACCATGGCAATTACTGCAGCTCTGGTAAAAGAACTGCGCGAGCGCACTGGCGCTGGCATGATGGACTGCAAAAAAGTCCTCACCGAAACCAACGGCGACCTCGACGCCGCCATCGGCAAATTGCAAGAGGCCGGGGTCGATATCACCGAAGAAGCAGAGGGATTGCGGGTGCGCCGCAACGGCAATGGCTTGCAGCCGGTCGATGTCGAGATCGATCCGTTCCCCGGCTTTCCGACCGATCTGCAGGCGCAATATATGGCGCTGATGACCCGATCAAACGGCACTGCGACCGTTCGAGAAACGATCTTTGAAAACCGATTCATGCACGTGGCAGAGCTTTTGCGCTTTGGCGCAGACATTTCCGTTGATGGTCAGGCTGCTCACGTAAAAGGTGTTGCAGAACTCAAAGGCGCTCAAGTGATGGCGACAGACCTTCGGGCGTCAGTGTCATTGGTGATCGCAGGGCTCGCGGCAAAGGGTGAAACGGTTGTGAACCGTATTTATCACTTGGACCGTGGCTTTGAGCGTTTGGAAGACAAATTGAGCCGTTGTGGCGCCGAAATTGAGCGGATCAGCGGCTAAACCCGCGCCGACAAGACCAATTTCGCATGGCGCTGCTATTGTCTTTAGTCAAAGCCGACATTAGGTAAGCGGTGTAGCCTTTATTGAGGCGAATATAGTTTTGCAAAGGACCGCGCTATGACCGACTTGAAATTGCTTGCTCTGGATAACGAAGATCTAGAAGTGATTTCTGCCCATACCCAAGACGCCGTGGTGCGCGTGGGTGACATGGGGTATGTCGCGCAAGACCATCGGTTTGCCTTTTTGATGAACCGCTATGCGTGGGAAAAAGATCAAAAAGGCAAAGGCCAGCGTAAACGCGCCGCGATCCATTTTGACAAGGTTCGCGACGTGAAAGTCTCTGGCATCGACTTGGACGCGAAGGATGGCGTTCTTGAGTTGCTCACCATGACATTTGAGCAAAAAGATGTGCCAGCAGGCGAGGTGCTTTTGTCATTCGCAGGCGGCGGCACAATCAAGCTTGAGGTTGAGTGCTTGGAAGCTGCAATGCAGGATCTTGGCGCAGCATGGGGCGCAAAAGCGACGCCACAACACGATTTGCAGGACTAAATAATGCCGGTTCGGATTGAACAATCAGCTGCCGATTTTGAGCAGCAATTCACCGCATTGTTGGGCGCGAAACGCGAGACCTCGGTTGAGGTGGGCGATGCCGTTGCGACCATTATTGCCGATGTTCAGGCGCGCGGCGACGCAGCGCTTATTGACCTAACTAACAAATTCGATGGTCTCGATCTCAATCAGACAGGGATTGCCTTCTCCCAAGAAGAAATCGATGCAGCATACGCTGAGACATCTGACGAGTTGATTGCGGCGCTTAATCACGCGCACAAGCGCATTGCCGCCTACCATCAGCGCCAATTGCCAAAAGACGAAATCTATCAAGATGAAGCGGGCGTAACGCTTGGCTCGAAATGGAATGCTGTCGACGCAGTCGGCATATACGTGCCGGGTGGTCTAGCTAGCTACCCATCTTCTGTTTTGATGAATACCGTACCAGCCAAGGTCGCCGGTGTAGAGCGGATCGCTATGGTTGTGCCAACGCCGAAGGGCGTTGTGAACCCAACTGTTCTTGCTGCCGCGAAAATTGCAGGTGTTTCAGAGATTTATCGAGTAGGTGGTGCTCAAGCGGTTGCGGCACTTGCGTTCGGCACTCAAACCATTGCCCCAGTGAACAAGATCGTTGGTCCCGGCAACGCCTATGTAGCAGCCGCGAAACGCCAAGTGTT
>CAJXLH010000402.1 GCA_913055925.1 uncultured Maritalea sp.
GAGAAATTGGTGGGGGCAGGCGTCGATGTCGAGTTGATCGACTTACGTACGCTGCGTCCATTGGACATGCCGACAATTGTAGAGTCAGTGAAAAAGACAGGTCGCTGCGTGACTGTTGAAGAAGGTTGGCCGCAAGGTTCAATCGGTTCTGAGATTTCAGCGCGCATTATGGAAGAAGCATTTGATTATTTGGACGCACCAGTGACACGTGTGACAGGTAAAGATGTGCCGATGCCATATGCAGCGAACCTTGAAAAGCTTGCATTGCCGAGCGCGGAAGAAGTGATTGAAGCGGTGAACGCCGTTACGTATCGCTAAACTAGAGCTCAGGGAAAGAAGACGCAAAATGCCGATCAATATTACAATGCCAGCCCTGTCTCCGACCATGGAAGAGGGCAATCTTGCGAAATGGAACGTCAAAGAGGGCGATACCGTATCCGCAGGTGATGTGATTGCTGAGATTGAAACCGACAAAGCCACAATGGAAGGTGAATCCATTGATGAAGGCGTTGTTGGAAAAATCTTGGTTGCTGAAGGTTCTCAAGGTGTGAAAGTAAATTCAGTGATCGCTGTTTTGCTGGAAGACGGTGAAAGCGTTGACGACATCGGTGATGTTGCTGCCGCTGCGCCTACGCCTGCGGCTGAGCCGAAGGCTGAAGAAGCACCGAAGGCAGAAGAGCCTAGCAAAGTAGAAGCTGCCCCTTCTGCCGCGCCAGCGCCTGCAGCGGCCCCAGCTCCGGCTGCGCCGACAAATGCTTCTGGTCGTGTGTTCGCGTCGCCATTGGCACGCCGTTTGGCAAAAGAGGCCAATATTGATGTCTCAGCGCTCGCTGGCACTGGGCCAAAAGGCCGAGTGGTGAAGCGCGACATCGAGAAAGCGATCCGAGAAGGTGTTCCGCAAGCTGCAACTGCGGCGGCTGCACCGGCGGTTGCGCTCTCAAGTGGCATGGCAGATGCAGATGTCATCGCTATGTACGAAGAAGGTACATACGACTTGGTGCCTAACGATGGTATGCGCAAAGTTATCGCTGCGCGTTTGACCGAAGCCAAGCAAACGGTGCCGCATTTCTATCTCAGCCTTGATTGCCGATTGGATGACTTGCTTGAAGCACGTGCACGTATCAATGCGACTGCGAAGAAGGACGAAAATGGTCGTCCCGAATTCAAGCTTTCTGTGAATGACTTCATCATGAAAGCTTGGGCGATGGCTTTGCAGCAAGTGCCTGATGCAAATGCGAGCTGGGCAGGCGAGCATTCACTTAAGCACCATCATTCTGATGTGGCTGTGGCTGTTTCTGTACCTGGTGGTCTATTCACGCCGGTTGTGAAAAAGGCCGAGTTGAAGTCTTTGCGTGAGATTTCTGCGGAAGTGAAAGACTTTGCAAAGCGCGCAAAGTCGAAAAAACTTGCGCCGCATGAGTATCAAGGCGGTTCAACCTCAGTTTCAAACCTTGGCATGTTCGGCATCACGAATTTTCAAGCGGTCATCAACCCGCCACATGGTACAATTTTGGCTATTGGCACGGGCGAAGAACGTGTGGTTGTGGAAAATGGTGAAGTGACTGTTGGCAACTTCATGACTGTTACCTTGTCTTGTGACCACCGCGTGGTTGACGGCGTTCTTGGCGCACAAACTCTTGGGGTGTTCAAACAGCTCGTTGAAACGCCAGTAATGATGCTGGCGTAAGCCAATGAAAAACATTCTTGCCTTTGGGGATAGTTTGACTTGGGGGGCGGATGCCAAATCTGGTGGCCGCCATCCATTTGAATATCGCTGGCCAAATGCGTTGCAAGCGCAGTTGGACGGGCAAGTACGGGTATTCGCAGAAGGCTTAAACGGTCGTACGACTGTTTTTGATGACTACGCAATCGGCACCGAGCGGAATGGCTCAAAGATTTTGCCGACCCTGTTAGGGACGCATGAACCGCTAGATTTGGTGATCATTCTTTTGGGCACCAATGATATGCGTACGCATATTTGTGGGAACGCGGCCGGAAGTGCGGTGGGCATAACTCGGCTCATTCGGATTATCAAAACGTTCGACTATAAGCCAGAGCACAAAGTGCCTGAGATTTTGGTATTGTCGCCGCCACCTGTCGAACAGGGCGAAGACAAGCTGTTCAACCAAGTTATGGATGGGGCGGTTTCGCTGTCACGCGAATATGCGGCGGCATACAAGATTGTTTGTGAGCG
>CAJXLH010000403.1 GCA_913055925.1 uncultured Maritalea sp.
CGCGAGGTTGAAGGCTTCGGAGGCACCAATCATGGAGATGCCCAAAAGCATATTGTTGCAGATCTTAGCGGCTTGCCCCGCGCCATCAGCGCCACAATGCACAGCCTTTTGGCCCATGATATCAAATAGCGGTTTGGCTTTTTCAAACGCTCCATCGCTACCGCCAACCATAAAGGTCAAGGTGCCGCCAGCAGCGCCGCCGACACCACCAGAAACCGGTGCATCAAGGCTAAGCATGCCTGCATCTTGCGCTTTTGTGTGCGCCTCGCGTGCGCTGGCCACATCGATGGTTGAGCAATCAACAAAAACCGCACCTTTAGGGGCGACGCCAAGCAGCTGATCATAAACCGATTGCACAATTTGTCCGTTCGGCAACATGGTGATCACCGCGTCAGCGCTTGCCACGGCATCTTCGGCGCTTGTTGCCAATGCAACACCGCCGGCTTTGGCTTTGTTGGCGTTCTCTTCCATCAGGTCAAAGCCTAAAACCTCGTGACCCTCTTTCACGAGATTGATGGCCATTGGCCCGCCCATATTGCCAAGTCCAATAAATGCGACTTTCATTTGTCTCACTCCCTTTGACCTTTTGTGATTAGAAGGTCAGTTCATTGTCCCCCAGCGACGCGAACATCGCGGTGACCATTTCATCGCTGACGTCGCCTAAATCTGCAGGTTCCCATTTTGGATTACGATCTTTATCGATCACTGCCGCACGTATGCCTTCGTAAAAATTTTTACCCTTAAGGCTAGCCGCACAAAAGCGGAATTCAAGCTTCAAGCATTCTTCAATGGAAGTGTAGTTTTGCACTTCATTGAGCGCGTAAAAAGTCGACTTTACGCTAAGTGGACACTGCCGCTTTAAGAGCTTGAGCGCGCCTTGCGCAAATTCGCTTTTGTCACTTTCAACATTGGTCATGACTTGATCGAAATTAGCCGCGTCAAACCATTTTGCGATGCTCTTCGCGTTTTTACGCGCGTCACCTGCGGGTGGTTTCTGGCTGATTTCTGCAAGCAAATCTGTAATGCGCGCGCCACCAATGAGCCGATCTCGAATGGTCTCAAATTGCTCTTGCGGCACATATGCGTCTGCAAAACCCATGTAAATCGCGTCGTCTGGCCCCATCCGCGCGCCGGAAATGCCATAATAAGCACCAAGGCCTTGAGGGGCCTTGTTCAACAACCAAGTACCGCCTACGTCTGGCAAAAACCCAATACCTACTTCTGGCATCGAAATGACCGAGCCGTCGGTGACGATGCGATGTGAACCGTGCGCTGAAACGCCAACACCACCACCCATGGTGAAGCCATGCATTAGGGCGATGTAAGGTTTTTTGTAGTTCGCGATCATCGCGTTGAGGCGATATTCTTCGCGCCAAAACTCAAGCGATCCAATCGGGTCTTTGGGTCCGTTTTCATAAATCGCTTGAATGTCACCGCCAGCGCAAAACGCGCGCTCACCAGCACCGTCAATCAACACGCATCGAATACTGTCATCGTCGGCCCATTTGGTCAGGGCTTCTGCGATACCATTAATCATGTCGTGGCTAAGGGCGTTAAGCGCCTTGGGGCGGTTCAACGTCAAAAGACCAACGCCACCTTCTGTTTGAACAATCAAATCGCTCATAATTGACGTGCCTTTAGTCGCTTAGCAGTTGGCGGGAAACGATCAGTCGCATGATCTCGTTCGTGCCTTCAAGAATTTGGTGGACACGCAAATCGCGTACAATTTTTTCAATGCCGTAATCTGCCAAATAGCCGTAACCGCCATGCAGTTGCAGCGCTTGGTTGGCCACCTCAAATGCGGTGTCGGTGACAAAACGCTTTGCCATCGCACAATATTTGGTGCCTTCCGGCAGCCCTTGGTCGTAGGTCCAAGCCGCTTTGTACAAGAACACACGTGCGGCCTGAAGTTCGATTTCCATATCTGCAAGACGGAATTGCAAAGCTTGAAACTGATTGATCGGTTTGCCGAAGGCTTTGCGCTCAGCCATGTAGCCGAGCGCCTTATCTAGCGCTGCTTGTGCAGCGCCGAGTGCGCTTGCCGCAATGTTGAGGCGTCCGCCATCGAGACCCTTCATCGCATATTTGAAGCCGTCGCCTTCGCTGCCGAGTAGGTTTTCCGCTGGGATGACCACATCATCCATAATGACCTCAGATGTAGGCT
>CAJXLH010000404.1 GCA_913055925.1 uncultured Maritalea sp.
CACTGCACTAGGTTTCGCCATTGCGGGCATTGGTCTCGGCACCCAAGCAGTCTTTTTGGAGAAAAAGATCATGCAGGCCGCAACGGCACCAGAAAAAGACCGCACCTCTTCCATATTGCCACCAATCGACAGTGCCGCTGGGGCAATCGGCGCCGCTGTGGCCAGTATTCTCGCGCTGTCTCTTGGTCTTTTCGGTGGCACGCCGACGTTCGGCATTCTTGATGCAGAAGTCGCCGCGCGCGTAGCGCCGCAAATGTATCTCGCTTTCTTTGCGATTTCGGTTCCTGCTATGGTGATGACATTTCTATTGCCACTTGATGATTCTCATCCCCGCCCGGCGACACACACAGCAACTCCGTCGCCAACCGAAGCGAACAAAACTTAGAAGCGTGTTATGTTGAATTCTACCACCAAGGACGATCCGTCCGCCGGCATATTTTCAAGAGCCTATTTGCCGCTCACAATCGTCAATATTTTGGTGGTGATTTCACACGCGATCAATGGCTATGTCACCGCGGTTATCGCGCCATCAGTTGTGATTGATCTGGGCAACCCTGAGCTTATGTTCTGGCTGTTCGCCCTATTTCAGGTCGGCTCCATTTGTGCAGGCGTAGTGGCGGGCAACTTCAAACTCCGGTTTGGCACCCGGCGCATTTTCGTCACCGCCTCAATCCTTTTGGCTGCTGGCTCGATCATGGGCGGCATGGCCAATTCTTTAACCGTCGTTATTCTCGCCCGCGGCATTCAAGGCCTTTCTGAGGGCATGTTGATTTCGCTGGTTTATGTGGCTTTGGCTGACCATTTACCCAAACGGCTGCTACCGCGCATGATGGCGCTTAGTTCAACGCTTTGGTCTATCGCCGCCGCTGTTACACCTGCTTTTGCGGGTAGCCTGACGCAGTTCGTTTCATGGCGCGCAGCGTTTTTATTCAACGTCCCACTTGTGTTGGTGCTCATCGCACTGGCACTGTTCTATCTGCCGCGCAGCGAGCAGGTGGACCAAAACCCAAAGCCTATTCCGTTCAAACGTTTGGTACTGCTTTTAAGTGCCTTGCTAACTTTTGGCTTTGCTGGCCAAATTCAGAACCCCGCACTCTTGTTGCTAATCATCGCAATCTCAACCATCCAACTGATCGCCTTTGCTTCATTTGATCAACGCGCAGAAGAGCGCTTCATGCCGCCAAACCTCTTCTCACCGCGCACCAATATGGGCCTGTGCTTTATCATTCTTTTGTGTTTTTCACTTGGCTCCAGCGCCAACAATATTTACATGGTCGCGCTCATCCAATCCATTTGGGGGTTAAGCCCACTTGCTGCCGGGTACACGGTGGCACTTGTCGCCTTCTCTTGGACAATATTTGCATGGATTTCTAATCGCATCGAAGACGAGCATAAAAAGCTTTTGTCCGTCCGTTTAGGCGCCGCATCCATTTTTATTGGCTACAATATTTGCGCCTTTGGCCTCTATGCGAACAATCTGCTTATCGTCTGCTTTAGCCTTATCTTGGTGGGTGCTGGCTTTGGTTCATCCAGCCCATTGGTGCGCCAAATCATTATGACCCAATCGCCTGAAGAACATAAGTCCATCGCTTCCGGCGCCATGGCACCAATCCAATTTACAGGCGCGGTAATTGGTGCTGCGTTGGCTGGTTTCGCGGCAATCACGTTTGGTTTGTTCGATGGATCAGCGTCGGGACAAGTGTTCACCAAAGATGCCGCAACATATTCGGGCAGCACAATGCTTGTCGCTTTTGCCGGCTTTGCCGCACTAACGTTGCTCGCCTCTTTAGCACTCAAGCTTGAAAGCAAAGATCGCATCGCGTCGGCGGCCCAGTAAAATGCGTCTTGACCCTCACGCCGCGTCATAGCCCAATAAGTCATCTCCAATCCAAAGGAGATGAACATGCAACCTATTATCCCAGATGTCGCGAGTGAATTTTTAGGCGACCCTCAGCCGCTCGGTGCCTTTAATGGGTTCGATCTATACCCCATGCCAGCCTACATACAGTTGGCGGTTCCAAATCCCGAAGAGACAGCAAACTGGTATGTCGATGCATTGGGCTTTGGCATTATGTTTGCCACCCAGCCAGACCCAAACGCACCGCCGCTGCTTGTGCATTTGCGTCGCCGCAAATACCAA
>CAJXLH010000405.1 GCA_913055925.1 uncultured Maritalea sp.
TCAGAATGGAACGACGACACTTTAGCCAACATTGGGTCTGAAATGTTTGCACCATCAACCGCCGGCACGTTCGCCAACTTGTCTGAGAGCATTTGAGCAAAAGGCGTGGAAGCTGTGAACTGTATGAACTTCAATGCCGCTTCTTTGTTCTTTGATGCCGCATTTACACCATAGCCGCCATCAAGCCATGTCGCGACCATACGCGCATCACCGCTTTTTGCTGCAGGACCAGGCATAATGTCAAAGTTCACGCCAGCATCGCGGAAGCCCGGGATTTCCCATGAACCGCCCACGAACATCGCTGCTTGCCCAGCTGTGAAGAGCTGCTTCATCGTTGCGTAATCAACGCCTTCAAAGCCCATTGGCATATAGTCTTTAAGCTCAGCAAACTTCTCTAATGCCGCAACATAGCGTGCATCTTCAAAATCCGTTGCGCCAGACGTCACTTCACCAAAGAATTCTTTGCCATAGAAGTTTGGCATAAACGCACCAGACATCACTTCTACAGTCCAGCCATCTGCAATACCGTTTGCAAGTGGCATCACGCCTACGCTTTTAAAGGCGTCAGCCGCGGCCAAAAACTCGTCCCAAGTTGAAGGCAAAGCAACATTGTTCGCTTCAAAAAGGTCTTTGTTGTAATAAACAAGTACGGTTTGCGACGCGAATGGGACCGCGTATACACCGCCATCGGCACGCAATGTTGTGCCCAAAAGTTCATCGGCACTCAAAAGCGACAAGTCGGTGTTGCCATCCAAACGCTCGAGATATCCCGGCGCAGCAATTGCTTCCAAAGACCCGTAAGAACGGGTGTGCATAATGTCTGGTCCTGCACCACCAGCCAAAGCAGTCGTCAAAATAGTGTTGTAGCTCGTGGCTTCGTGCGCGGTAAACGTCACTTTGATATCTGGGTTTTGTTCTTCAAAAGCCTTGATGATCTCATTGTAGCCCTTCACGTCTTCCTGACGCCAAGACCAGAAATCAAGTTGAGTTTGCGCCAATGATGTGCCCGCAAAAGCCATAGTCGCAGCACCAATTACGGCAACACGTGCGACAGAATTCAAGAGTTTCATTCTTCCCTCCCTAAGATTTAGGATTTTTGGCTGCTATAGCAGCCCGACAAATGGACAGGTCTTGCGAGTTTGTGAGAGCGTCGCACAATGCGACGAGACCACAACTAAGATCGCCCTTCGTCAAGGAATATAAAATTCTATATTTTGAGTGTCAATAATAAAAAATCACAAACGGCGTAGTGATCATCTAATCTTGTTGACAAGGTTTTGGCTGGTTTGAATCTTTGCTTGCATGTCGGCAGACTTTTGAGCCTGAAGGATAAACAGCATATCCGTGATCGCCAATTGTGCCGTGCGCGTCGCAATCGACGAAGAGCGAACCAGATTGTCACTCGCGACACATTTGAGCACCAACTCGTGGCTCATAGGCTCAACCGGCACATTTGGCCCAACCAGATAAATGGTCGGTATAAAATGAGATCGCGCAAACTCTGCCGCCGTGCGGTGTTCCTTTGATTTCCCAGAATAGGAGATCAAAAATAGCAGATCATTATTTTCAAAGCGCGCCAAATTGGCCAGATGCACATGAGCGTCCGTTCCTTGAATAACCGCATTGCCCAGTTTTGTAAGTTTTGTAGAAAAATCTGCCGCCACCAGCGCCGATCCGCCAACACCTAACACAATGATTCTATTCGCATTCATCAGTTTTTCAGCAGCAGATTGCAGCGTTTCGGTAGGGTTTGATTTCAACGTTTCTGACAGCGCAGCTACCTTGCTGTCGTACATCTTCTGGGCGACAGAACTCAGTGGGTCAGTGGCAAAAATATCACCGTGAATTTGCTCTGCATCGCTCGTGCGTGCCAGTTCGGCGCTCAGTGCAATTTTGAGCGCAGGAAAGCCGGACACGCCGATTTTCTTACAGAACTTTATGATACTGGATTGGCTGACGCCGCAGCGCTTTGCGAGTTCTTGCGAGGTTAGACTAGTGACTTTTTGCGGATCGTTTAAAATCCATCGCGCAATTTGCTGCTCGTTATTTGAAAGATTTTCCAGCATCACGTGCAG
>CAJXLH010000406.1 GCA_913055925.1 uncultured Maritalea sp.
AATTTGACCCCAATTCGCTGAACATCGTTCCATTTGTGAGCGTGGACCACATGATGAAGATCGTGCTTTCCATTGGCGTGGAAGAAATGCTGACCGGCATCGCGCAATATGTGGAAGACGATTTCAAACGCTGGGAACTTTTCGACAAAACGCCTCGGGTCCCTTCCCACTCTGAGCATGGCGTGATCGAACTGATGCCAACTAGCGACGGCGAAGTCTATGGCTTTAAATATGTCAACGGTCACCCAAAGAACACCAAGGAAGGCCTGCAAACGGTCACAGCGTTTGGTGTGTTGGCCGATGTTGATACGGGTTACCCTGTCCTATTGACAGAAATGACCATTCTCACGGCATTGCGCACCGCCGCTAGTTCTGCGGTTGCGGCCAAGCATTTGGCCAACAAAGATGCCAAAGTGATGGCCATGATCGGCAATGGCGCGCAGTCAGAATTCCAAGCACTGGCGTTCAAGACCATTCTCGGCATCGAGGAAGTGCGCCTTTACGACATCGACCCTGCTGCCACCGAAAAATGTGCCCGCAATCTTGCTGGACGCGGATTGCGCGTGGTGAGCTGCTCGTCTTCTGAAGAAGCGCTTGAAGGCGCTCACATCGTGACGACTTGCACCGCGGACAAGCAATACGCAACGATCCTGACCGACAATATGGTCGGCTCCGGCTTACACATCAACGCGATTGGTGGCGACTGCCCTGGCAAAACAGAATTGCACAAAGACATTCTGCTGCGCTCTGAAATCTTCGTGGAATATACGCCGCAAACGCGCATTGAAGGCGAGATCCAGCAACTCGACGATGATTATCCGGTCACCGAGCTTTGGGAAGTAATGACTGGCCAGAAACCAGGTCGCACAAATTCAGGTCAAATCACCCTATTTGATGGTGTTGGATTTGCCATTGAGGCCTTTTCTGCGCTACGCTTCTTACGAGATCACTATAAAGCCACTGGGTTTTATGAAGATTTGGATATGATTGCTGATCCGGACGACCCACGCGATTTGTTCGGCATGGTGCAACGGGCAGCAAAGCCGCAACAAGCGGCGAGCTAGAGCTTCCTTGCGAAAGCAAGGGATTGTCCCAAGAGGACTTGGCGGGGCTATGCCCCGCCCTTTTTGTTTAAGCTGCAATATCTTCAGAAACATATTGCGAGAGATGGCTGTCGCGTTTTTTTACAAACGCTTTGAGCCGATCTGCGTAATCTGCTGGTGCCGCCTCAATTACGGATTGGCGCGCCATCACGCCATCGCGCCATGTGCGCAGTTTTTGTGATCCATTGTAGAAGTCAAAATCATAAATGGTTTCGAACACATCAATGTAGCGGAATACGGTGCCCCAAACGCCATCAACCAGATGGAACTCGTCGCCGCCGAAAAATGGTCCTTTCACCTGTTCTTCAACACGCTTGAATTTTTCAACCACTGCATCGCGCGCGTTCAAAAACTCTTCTTCGTTTCCAGCGACGTAAAAGCCCCAAATCGCGGCAAGCGTCTGTGAAGCAAATTCAATCCATGCGCGGTGAACGGCTTTTTCGATTGGGTCGCTCGGGTGCAGCGACCCATCCGTCACTTCGTCAAGATATTCAGCGATAACTTGGCTTTCGAATAGAACATTATCGCCAGATTGCAATACAGGCACCTTGCCAAGCGGCGAAAGTTTCAGGAACCAATCCGGTTTGTTGGCGAGATCGATATCAACGCGTTCGAACGACACATTTTTTTCTTTCAATACAATTAGGGCGCGCTGCACATAAGGGCATAGCGCAAAGCTTATCAATTTATAATCGGGCATCTTGTTCTCCATCTACATGCATTTGCATCTAGTTAGCATCTCTTGAAAATAAATGCAAATGCATCTATATTCACGATATGGTGATGCCAAGTGATCAAACGCAAAAAACATGGGTTGCGCTTATGCGTGCGCATAAATCCGCGCACGAGCAGGTGGAACGCGCGCTAAAGGCAGCGAAGCTTCCGCCCATCAGTTGGTACGATGTGCTTTGGGAACTTGAACAAACAACAGAATGCGGCATCCGCGCATTT
>CAJXLH010000407.1 GCA_913055925.1 uncultured Maritalea sp.
GCAGAAATCTCTTTCAGCGCTGGCACCTATGTCGGCAACCACACCATGTATGGCGCACTTGCAATGGCGGCGAATATGCCAGAAAGTCCACGTGCTGGCTTCATTCACATCCCACAAGCAACAGAAAGCATCATTGATGCAACAAAGCCGTCCCTAACTCTTCTCGAGATGACAGAGGCGATAAAACGGGCGCTCTCGGTTTGTGCATTGCACACCAGCGATATCGCCAGCAACGCAGGTGACACGCACTAGTCTTAGCCTCTAGTGGCATCCAAAACAGCTTTCACCAATGCCTGCGGTTTATATTTGTGATGTGATGGGGTGAGGCCCATGCGCACAACAACCAAACCTTCTGAGGGGATCACAGCGATTGACTGCCCATCATGGCCAAGAAACCATCGTATTTCGTTGGGCAAATCAAATGCCGCGTCTGGGTTCTCAGCGCGTGGCGTTCCTGCACGTGGCCCGTGTAGCCAAATCTGACCGTTGCCATATTCGGGTTCGCCATAGGCCGTCATACTGTCTGGGTTCCCGCTGGTCATCCACTCGATATAGTCGGGTGACAAAAGTTGCCGATTGTTCCAACTTCCCTTGTTGATGATCAATTGCCCAAAACGGGCCCAATCCCGCGCTGATGCGTAGATGTAGGAAGATCCAGCATATGTGCCGCGTGCATCGGTTTCCAGTGTTACGCTTGCAGCGCCAAGCGGTCCAAATAGCTTTTGGTGTGGCCATGCCAGCGCATTTTCGCCCACTGCGTTCTGCCATGCGCGAGAAAGTAAAACCGTTGTGCCAGACGAATAATGCAGCTTTGCATCTTCCGTTGGTGTTTCAAGCTCTTGTGACGCGACAAATCTGGCCATGTCTGGTTCGAGGTAAAGCATCCGCGTGACGTCAGAAACACTGCCATAGCCTTCGTTCCAATAAAGACCCGAGCTCATGCTCATTAAGTCTTGGAGTTGAATTTCCGCGCGATCATCACCCTGCCAAGCGTCAAACAGACCATCGCTGGTTTTTTGAAAATCTTGATTTAGCGCAGTACCGATAATCATAGCCGTGACAGTTTTTGCCATCGACCAGCCAAGGAGAGGGGTCGTTTCGTCAAAACCAGCGCCATAGGTTTCGGCCAGTAGTTTGCCGTCTTTGATCACGACGACCGCGCGCATTTGCGGACCTAGCAAGCTGTCGTCGGTCAATATGTCTTCAACCTTTGGGTTCGAAGAGGCCATCTCCCAAGGGCTTTCCGCAAATGATGACGTTAAAATTTCGCGATCAGTGCGAATATCTTTTACCGTCTGCACATCGCCATCGGGGGCGGCGGCGCAGCCTAGTCCTTCTCGGTAGACTGAAGTGCCGGTGGCAAACAAGCCAATCAGACGCGCTGTCACGGTACTTTCGGGCACATTCACATCCACATTGATGTGGCCGAGAATAGGGTGACCGCCAGCTTGCACATCAATACTCGTCACCTCTGGCGCATCGCGACCAGCAACAAATACGTTCGAACAAACAATCTTTGCCGTGTAGTTTGAGGCAACGCGCAACATCTCAGGTGGCGCGAAATACAAGTAGCCAATGGCACCCAAAACAATAACAATTACAAGCGCACCAAGCGCTCTCGCAATTCGTTTAAGTATTGGCATTTTCGCCTCCCCACGAACAAAACCGAAGGCCATCAAATCAGAATTGACGTAAAGTGCAACCGATTATTCTAATGGTCAGCGGAGGGTGTGGATGAACGCTCATCCCATCGATCTTGCAATTGCATTTGCCAATAGGCGAGTTGGGTCGCGACACGGCCAATCGGGCCGCCGCCCCACCACGCTTTAAACGGAGCAAAGAGCCTATGGCGATCCGTTTCACCAGCTATGGCCTCGGCAACTGCAATGCCAATTGCGGCGGTCGAATTTAGTCCGTGTCCGCCTGTAGCTGTTGCTGTCCAAACATTTGGTTCAACCTCGCGCAGCAGCGGCATTTTGTGCACGCAGTATCCCATCAAGCCGGACCATGCATATTCGATTTC
>CAJXLH010000408.1 GCA_913055925.1 uncultured Maritalea sp.
GTCACCCAAATCCGTGTTGCCGACGGAACTCGCCAAGCCTGAGGGGTCCATAATCATAATCACGCTGCCATCGCCCAAGATGGTCGTGCCCGAAAAATGTGTTAGCCCCTGCAACGCACCATTCATCGGCTTCACAACGATTTCCTCTGTATGGAAAACCTCGTCGACCAATAAGCCAAAGCAATAGGGGCCAACCTCCGCCACAACAACAAAACCTTTATCGCTCACATAGCCAGGGGCAATGCCGAGCAGGTCCGCCAGCGACATGACAGGCAGCAAATGGTCCCGCAACTGTAAAACAAGATTGCCGTTTAAGCGTTCAACCTTTGTGGTGTCACCGTTCACGCGCACAAGCTCGCGCACGTTGCGTTGCGGCAAAGCAAATTGCTCTTCACCCACCGCAATAATGAGCGCTGGCACAATGGCCAATGTAAGAGGGATTTTGAGGCTAATCGTCGTGCCAGCGCCCGGCTGCGACTTTAAATCAATCGTACCGCCAATAAGTTCAACATTGGCCCGCACCACATCCATGCCCACGCCGCGACCCGACACACTTGTCACAGATGCGGCCGTTGAAAACCCGGGATGAAATATCAGCTGATGAATTTGCGTATCGGACATTTTGGCCATCTCAGCGTCAGTCGCAATGCCTTTCTCTAGCGCCTTCTTGCGCAGCGCCTCGATATTCAACCCGCGCCCATCGTCTGAAATTTCAATAACGATCTGACCGCCTTCATGGAGCGCATTAAGATGCACGGTACCGTGATGCGGTTTGCCCGCGTCAGCGCGGGTCTGTGTGTCTTCCAAGCCATGGTCAGCCGCATTGCGCACCATGTGGGTCAGTGGGTCTTTAATCTGCTCCAGAATTTGACGATCAAGCTCAGTGTCTTCACCTTCCATCTCCAACCGAATGTCTTTGCCAAGTTCTTTGGAAAGATCGCGGATCAGCCGTGGCATTTTCTGCCATGCGGCGGAAATGGGCTGCATCCGTGTTTTCATCACGCCTTCTTGCAGTTCCGCTGTTACCGAGCACAAGCGTTGCAATGGGGCATTGCAATCACTATCACTATTAGTACGCGAAATGGCGATCAGCTGGTTGCGGGTTAGCACAAGCTCAGAAACCATATTCATCAGGTTTTCGAGCACATCGAGATTAACCCGAATGGCCTGCGGTGCTTTCACCGGTCCACCGGACGCGACAGCGGGCACTTGAACCTGCGGTTCATTTGTTTCAGGAGAACTTGATGGTTCCGCCTCTTGCGCGGTGGGCTGCGGCTCAATTGGATCATCAGGGCCCGGCGCGTTGCGAAACGCTTCTTCAAGCGGATCGAGCGGCGCTTTCGGCTCGTGCAGCGGAGCCGCTTCAAACTGATCTGCAGGCGCGCAATCTGCAGCCAAGTCGTTCAGGGCTGCGATCAAGTCTTGATCATCGCCTTCTGGCTCTTGGCCAGTTTGCGCCAAAATCTCGAGATGTTCTTTTACCCGATCAATGGAGCGCAAAATCGTTTCAACGCCATCACCGACAACCGGTGCGCCATCGCGATATTGCCCCATGAGGGTCTCGGCAGCGTGCGTTAAAGCCTCCAACCGCGGCAAATCTAAAAAGCCGCAAGTACCTTTAATCGTGTGCACCAAGCGAAAGATGCGCCGCAAAATCTCTTGGTTTTCAGGATGCTTTTCAAACGCGACAAGCTCAGCGTCAACTTGCTCAAGACTTTCGGCCGTTTCCGTCAAAAAATCGCTTAAGAGCTCGTCCATTGGCCCACCCAAAAATAATGCCCGCAAAAACCACACTAAAAAAGTGTCGTTACAGTGCGGGCAATATTGTTAATGAGTTCTTGCCAAATGAAGGGGCTAGTATTCGCCCCTACGTATCAGTGCGAAGGTCGGTCTACTTGGCGCTGGCGGTGATAATCACCTCTTCATCGACCTTTTCAATTTTGGCAACAAGGCCGCTCTCGCGCGCCAAAAGTCCGGCATAATATGGTTGGATAACTTGCGCATCAATGCGACCATCTTCTG
>CAJXLH010000409.1 GCA_913055925.1 uncultured Maritalea sp.
AGGGCGGCGTGGAAGTAAATGCTCAAATCAACGCAGATGCCAGCGCTTCCTTGCGACCCGGCACATTTGTCAAAATCAATGTGCCCGGATTGTCATTCGACAATGTGCTGCGGGTGCCAGAAGCTGCGGTCTATGACAACGCCTACGTCTATGTGGATGTCGATGGTCGCATGACCCAACGCAATGTTGAAATTCTTGAGCGCGATGGCGAGTATTTGCTTGTTTCAGCGCGCATCCGCCCAGGCACGCCAATTATTACGACCCGTCTTGCGCAAGCAGGAGAAGGCGTTGCCATTGTGAATGAAGGCAAACCAGCACCACTACCGTTTGCCCGACAAAACCGGGGTGATGGCGCCCAGGGTCAGCGTCCGGGTGGTGGGCAGCGCGGCGAAGGTCAAAGACCAAACGCGCAAAACGGCGAAATTGCCGGGCAAGGTGAAGGGCAGGGACAGCGTCCTAACCGCCCAAATCGCCGCCAAAACAACGGTCAAGGTAGCGGCATCACAACCGCACCAACCAACTAAAGCGTTGGGAGTGTAAGCCATGACATCGCGTTCACGCAGCCTGCTCGAAATCTTTGTTCGGCACAAAAATGCTGCCAACCTCTTGATGGTTCTTTTGATCCTGTTTGGTGTTTGGGGCGTCTCCAAACTTAACCGTCAGTTCTTCCCGTCTCTTGAAGTCAGCGCGATCAACGTTTCCTTGGTGTGGTCTGGCGCTAGCGCGGAAGACATCCAGAAAAACATGCTGCAGGTGATTGAGCCGACAGTACGGTTTTTGGACAATGTGAAATCAATGGAAAGCAACGCTCGCGAGGGGCGCGGCACCATCACGCTGCAATATGAGCGCAACACCGATATGCGCGCCGCCGAGGCGCAGCTTGAGGCTGCGATTGAAGGTATTTCTAACCTTCCTGTCGATGCTGAAAAGCCTGAAATCAACACACCGAAGTTTTTTGATCCCATCGCTAGCATCGGCATTTCAGGGCCGTTCCCTGAAGCAACATTGCGCAAATATGCACGCGATATCCGTGACGGATTGCTCGACGCTGGCGTTGATCGCGTAACGTTCACCGGCTACCGAGAACGCGAAATCCGTGTGCTCGTCGACGATGCAAAACTGCGCCAATTGGGGCTTACCACCGCCGATCTGTCGCGGATCATCTCGCAAAACACTCTCGATAAACCGTCGGGCTCCATTGAGGGCGATGTGGAAGCGCAAATTCGCGCCATCGCTCGCGACGTGAACGCCAAGGAATTGGCAAACTTAGAAATTAAAACCACACCGACAGGCGAAAAGCTTTTACTGGGTGACGTGGCGACCATTGAAGACGGGTTTGATGATGGTCAGTCTCAAGGCTTTATGTTGGGCCAAAACGCCATCCAATTGACGGTCTCACGCGCAGCAACTGCCGACACGGTAGAGAGCTATGAGAAGCTGACAACCTACATTGAGAGCATTCGTGGCGAATTGCCCGAAACGCTTGAGGTTGAAATTTTCAACGCGGCCGCAGAATTGGTCGAAAGTCGCCTTGGCCTGTTGATCAACAATGGCGTGTTTGGACTACTAATTGTTTTGGTCGTCCTGTTCATATTCCTTGATTTCAGGATCGCTTTTTGGGTTGCCGTTGGTATTCCCGTATCGCTCTTAGCCACCCTGGGTGTGATGTATTTCATGGGCCAATCGCTCAATATGATCTCGATGTTCGGCTTCCTGGTCGTACTGGGGATCGTGGTTGACGACGCTATTGTGGTTGGGGAAAATATATATGAATATCGGCAGAAAGGCATGAGCTATGTGAAGGCTGCTATCCAGGGTACCAAAGATGTATCAAAACCTGTTACCTTTAGTATCATCACAACCATAATCGCATTCGTACCACTTCTGTTCATGCCTGGTGAAACTGGGAAGTTCTGGTGGCCATTACCGGTAGTGGTGATCGTGATCCTGGCGGTTTCGCTGCTGGAAGCTCTGTTCATCTTACCCTCGCATCTGGCTCATCTAAAGGAAAAGAAAAGCAGA
>CAJXLH010000410.1 GCA_913055925.1 uncultured Maritalea sp.
TGCCGTGTCACGAAACAAGAAATCTTGCCTTGCTTCGGGTTTGGCACATAAGCGGTGACCGCCCAGTATATCTTTCGCGCAGAACGCGAACGGAAGACTTTGCCGAAATGAGATGCAGCAGAACGCGTTTTTGCAATCAACAAACAGCCAGAAGTATCCCGATCCAACCGGTGCACAAGACGCGGCTTTTCGCCCTTCTTGTTGGGAATACTCTCCAATAGCTTATCAATGTGGCGCTTGGTGTTTGTACCACCCTGCACCGCTAAACCATGTGGTTTGTTGATAATCAGAATGCTGTCATCTTCATAAAGCGTAATGTCACGCAAGAACTGCACGTCCTTTTCATTGATGCGCGGCACATGCTTCGTCGCCTCAGCGCGCTCATCCGACATTGGCGGCACGCGCACAACTTGCCCCTTAGAAAGGCGCGTGTTCGCCTTCACCCGTCCTTTATCAACGCGCACTTCACCCTTGCGTACGATCCTGTTGAGGCGCGAAAACGGCAGATCGGGGAAATGGATCGCAAACCATCGATCAAGGCGCATGCCTTCTTCTTCTGCCGTCACCTTGCGATGTTGAACGCCGCTCATAATAAACCCTTTGTTAGTGCCAATGCCAACGCAAGCGCCGCAATCGACAAAACCACGGACAGACCGACATAGCCGGCCGCCGCAAAAAACTGTCCCCGTTCATAAAGGGAAATGGCGTCCAATGAAAAGGCGGAAAATGTGGTGAAACCGCCGCAAAAGCCGGTTGCCAGCAAAAGTCGCGCCGATTGGCTCCACTCAGGCGTATTTTTAGCCAAATAGCCAATAACCACACCGATCAAGAAGCTACCGACGACATTTACAAGCAGAGTTGCATAAGGAAAGCCAGTTGCCCCGAACCGCATCAGCAATTGTGCAACGCCATGACGGCCCATCGCGCCCAGCGCGCCACCGATTCCCACCAAAAGATAAGACATGGCTATTCTTTGCCTTGGCTTTTGCTCAAACGCAAGCGTTTGAAGTAATCCATGCGCTTTTGGATGTCACGCTCAAAGCCACGTTCAACTGGTTGGTAGAATTCGCGGCGCCCAATATCTTCGGGAAAATACTCCTGACCTGAAAAGCCTTCTGGCGTGTCGTGGTCATAGATATAGCCTTCGCCGTAGCCACTTTCTTTCATCAGCTTGGTCGGCGCATTCAAAATGGTCATCGGCGGCAATGGCGAACCAGAGCTCTTATTCACGCGGGTTGCCTCTTTGTAAGCATTGTAAACCGCGTTGGATTTCGGTGCTGTCGCCAAATAAACAGTTGCCTGCGCCAGCGCCAGTTCCCCTTCTGGAGAACCAAGCATTTGGTAGGCATCGCGCGCGGCAACACATTGCGTCAATGCATGTGGATCGGCCATGCCAATATCTTCAACTGCCATCCGGATAAGCCGCCGGGCCAAAAACATCGGGTCTTCACCGGAAACCATCATGCGCGTCAGATAATAAAGCGCTGCGTCCGGATCGGAACCACGAACTGTTTTGTGCAGCGCAGAAATCAAATTGTAGTGCCCGTCCTGCCCTTTATCGTAAACCGGCGCGCGGCGTTGTAGCACTTTGTTGAGCATCTCAACATCAAACACTTCATCATCGCTGACTGCCGCAAACAGCTCTTCGACCAGACCAAGCAGCGCGCGACCATCGCCATTGGACAGATCTATCAGTGACTGGCGTGCCTCATCTGTTAACGGCAATTCGCGCTCAAACTCAGCTTCTGCACGCTTGAGAAGTCGTTCGGCAGCATCCGTATCGTGTGCATTGAAATTCAACACCTGCGCGCGCGAAAGCAAAGCCGAATTTAATTCAAAGGACGGATTTTCCGTCGTGGCGCCAATAAGCACGATGGTGCCATCTTCCATGACCGGCAAAAAGCTGTCCTGTTGCGCCCGGTTGAAGCGATGTATTTCGTCAACAAATAACAGCGTTTTCTTGCCACCGCGCTTTAGGTCGCGCGCTTGTTCGAACACCTTTTTCAGCTCCGCGACGCCAG
>CAJXLH010000411.1 GCA_913055925.1 uncultured Maritalea sp.
TGCGCCCAAACCTTTGCGGGTGAACAAATCATACGCGCCATCATCAACGTCGCGAATATATTCTTCCAAATGCACGCCACGGCGCGCCAACGAAAAATATGGGCCCTCAAAGTGCACGCCGCGAACACCAGGCACATTTTGAGATATCGCACTTTCAATGCTGTCAGCAGCCGCTTGCATTACCTCAAACCGGTCGGTGATCAGCGTTGGCATTAAAGTTGTGCTGCCATATTTGCGGTGCCCAGAGACAATTGTTTTCAGCGCATCAACAGACTGGTCGTCGTTGAACATAATGCCGCCACCGCCATTGACTTGAACGTCAACAAAACCCGGCACCAAAAGCTTGCCGCCCAGATCTTCTGCAGCAATATCATTTGGCAAATCTGCGTTTGCAACAACACCTAAAACTTTACCGTCTTCAACCAAAACGGCGTGACCAGCGATGAAACGCTCGCCGTCAAAAATGCGCACATTCGTCAGGGCAAACTTTGTTTGTTGTGCCACGTCAGCGCTGTCTGCAAGTACACTGCTCATTAGGCAACAACCTTTGATTCAAGAAGAAAGTCACATGCGTCGCCGTTGTAGTGTGTGCGTACATATTCAACGGGGGTGCCATTTGGCAGAAAGCTTTGTTGCTCAACAAAAAGACACGGCACACCGGTTTTCAAACCCAGAGCATCCGCTATCTGTGATGGCATCAGTTCGGCGCGCAAACGTTGCGCTGCGCGAGATGGGCGCATCTTCTTTGCTGATAGAAAATCATAAAGCGATGTACTGATATCCGCGTCAGCGGGCAAGATACTGGCAGGCAAGCAAGCCAACTCAGAACAAATCGCTTTATTGTTCGCATAGCGAATGCGGTGAATGCGTGTAACCAGATCGCCTGGCGAAAGCTCAAGCATATCGGTTTCGTTTGCTGACGGCTCACCATGTGTTCGCGAAATCAAACGCACCTGAACATCCACGCCGCGCAGTGCAGCGTCTTTGGCAAATCCGCCTGAAACAGACAGCGGCGCGGCCAATCGCCCGGAAACACAAAGCTGATCTTGCGCCTCTCCTGCGATTAGGCCCTCACCTTGTAGATTTTTGAACGCAAGTCGAACGGAGCGCGTTGACACACCAAAAGCATGAGACACTTGGTCTTCGGGAGGAATTATGTCGCCATCACTGAGCAACCCAAAATCGATGGCGTCTTTTACAGCGTCATGCAATTGCACATGTCGCGGCGCAGCGCGCAGCGCATGTTCGCGTGCCAACGGCTCAACCGCGGAAAAGAAACTCGAAAACTGTGCTGTTGCAGCGTCTTTGCCGCGCATTCTTTGATGCATTGCGACCTCCCTCCCCATCAATAAAACCAATAAGATACCATTTTGCAACCAAAAAATGACCATTGGTATCGTTAGGGATGTCACGAAATGAACCTAAAACACATTAACACACTGATTTTCGGTGACTTTTTATGTTTCAATTTTGTGAATATAAAATGTATGCAATTGGTCTACAATTGCATCAATGCGCGCTGGTAGGGTAGAAATGTGCGAGGAATTGGAATCGAATTAGTCGACAAATACGCCATAAAGGCGTGGCGAGGTGGTGACGGCCAATGCGGCAACAGTCAATCCAGCTTCTAGTGAAGCTTGCAGGCCTTCACCCGCCATATATGAGTTCAAAAACCCGGCATTAAAGATATCGCCAAAGCCAACCGTGTCCTTAGCGTCGATTTCGTCGCCTTCCGCAGACACCATTTTGCCTTGATAAAAAGCGTCTACACGCGAAAGCCCACGCAAAACGATCAATACTTGGTGTTCGGCTAATGTACGGACCAACGCCTTTTGTGCGTCTTCCACATCGTCTTCATGCATAATGGCGCAAAGATCGTCTTCGTAAATGATGATCATATCCGATGCACGCACCCAGGCGCGATATACCGAAATTGTGTCCTCGTTCCACCCTTCAGTCGGGCGACCATGGTCGAGCACTGTTGTCCAGCCCATTGTCGAGAGCATGGTC
>CAJXLH010000412.1 GCA_913055925.1 uncultured Maritalea sp.
AAGGTTTTGAATGGCCTCTTCTGATTTTTGATATTTCTGGCTCATAGTGCTTTTACCTCGCATTATCGATCATCCCTAAACTCTTTGATAAGCTGGGTTTGTTGTGTCTTCAAGTGAAACTAAAATCACACAAATTTGAGGATGATTTTGGGTGAGCCGCGACAGGCCGACGCATGTGACAGCATGGCGTGCCCGTTTGACCCAAGTCAAAGATAGGTTGGCGCAAAAATGCCATTATGGCTCTCGTTAACGATCGATAGGGAAAGATCGACATGAGCACAAACACCGAACCAGCTGCAAAAGCTGGCGTTGATCAATTTGATGTGCAGGCAGTAAATGCGGCGAAGAATCGCCCAGAGCTTTACGCTGCGCGCAAAAAAATCTTCCCAAAACGGGTGAACGGATATTATCGCCGTCTCAAATGGGCGCTGATGATCATTACGCTGGGCATTTATTACATCACGCCGTGGTTGCGGTTTGATCGTGGCGAATATGCGCCGGACCAAGCTGTGCTTGTCGATCTCGCGAATCGTCGTTTTTATTTCTTCTTTATCGAGATTTGGCCGCAAGAATTTTACTATGTGGCAGGTATGCTGGTGATGGCCGGCATTGGCCTGTTTTTGGTGACTTCGACCGTTGGTCGCGCCTGGTGCGGCTACGCTTGCCCCCAAACAGTTTGGGTGGATTTGTTCTTGGTGGTTGAGCGCTTTTTTGAAGGCGATCGCAATCAACGCATGAAGCTTGATAAAGGCCCATACAATTTCAACAAGATTTGGCGACGGACCGCAAAACACACCAGTTGGATGTTGATCGGCATCGCCACGGGCGGCGCTTGGGTGTTTTATTTTGCGGATGCGCCGACTTTGTTTGTTGATCTTTTCAGTTTCGAAGCGGCGCCGATTGCCTATTTCACCATCCTTATTTTAACCGCGACGACCTACACTTTTGGTGGTTTGATGCGTGAACAAGTGTGTACCTATATGTGCCCATGGCCGCGTATTCAGGGCGCGATGCTGGATGAAAACTCGCTTACAGTGACCTACAATGATTGGCGCGGTGAACCACGCACCAAGCACGCGAAGAAAGCTGCTAAAGAAGGCAAAACCGTTGGCGATTGCGTGGACTGTAATGCTTGTGTCGTGGTGTGCCCGATGGGTATCGACATTCGTGACGGACAACAGCTTGAATGCATCACTTGCGCGCTTTGTATTGATGCGTGTGACAATGTGATGGGCAAGCTTGGCAAAGAACATGGTTTGATCTCCTACGCCACGCTGAACGACTACAACTCAAATATGCAATTGGCGACGGGTGGTGGCAATATCATCCACCCTGAACGAATTCGCGACAAAGCGGGTAAGCTTGTGGATGCGGTTAAACGCACCAACTTCAAGTCGATCATTCGCCCGCGCACACTAATCTATTTTTGCTTCTGGGCGGCCATTGGTTTAGCCATGTTGGCTGTCTTGTCGATGCGGGACCGTTTGGACGTGAATGTGCAGCATGATCGCAATCCGCTTTTTGTGATGCTGAGCGATGGTGCGGTGCGCAACGGGTATGATGTGAAGATTTTGAACATGACCGCTGAGCCGCGCACAATTCGTTTGTCCATTGAAGGACTGCCGGGCGGCCAAATGACGTTGGCCAGCTCGCAAAATGAACCACAAGAACAGATTGTGCTTGATGTGGAGCCAGACCGCGTGATGCCGTTGCGTGTTTATGTGCGGGCGGATCCTGAGGGGTTAACTGAGCAACCCACAAGATTTGAATTTGTGGTAGAAGATGTATTTGGTGATGAGACTTCACGTGAATTGGTGAAGTTTGAAACACCACGATAGGGGAACAAAATGACAAATACTCAACCGCGTGAGTTTACGGGCAAACATATGCTTTTGGTGGTGTTCCTGTTTTTTGGCACCATCATTACTGTCAACTTGATCATGGCCTACAATGCGACGCGCAGCTGGACCGGCCTTGTGGTGAAAAATTCCTACGTGGAAAGCCAGA